>NZ_JBNHEQ010000315.1:3320-41514 GCF_050016015.1 Dapis hubbardiae BLCC-M172 | reverse complement strand
GGAATGCTGCCCTTTCCATGTTGCGCAGCAAAACACACCCTACTGGACTGATTTGAATTAATAATGGTGCGTTACGGCTAGCGCCTTTTCATCTTGCGCAGCAAAACGCACCCTACTAGACTGATTTGAATTAATAGTGGTGCGTTACGGCTAGCGCCTAACACACCCTACTGGACTGACTTGAATCTGCTGTATCTATAAAACTTGGTAATCAATTTCTTAAGATAATTTTTGAATTAATAGTGGTGCGTTACGGCTAGCGCCTAACACACCCTACTAGACTTTGAATCTGCTGTATCTATAAAACTAAATAAAATATTAGCAGCCTCATCTAAATCTTTACCAAAACAAATAATTCCATCCTCGTGACCTGCCATTACTAATATTTTTTCTACTCCTAAATTCTCTTCATCAAACAAACGAAACATTTCTTTTGCCATTTGTGGAGTACCATAAGGAACATCTGGATTAGAAGTAGGAACTGTAAACATAAGTTCTTGCCAAAAATGATAATTATGAATATGAATAATACCCATAATTTCTGGTCGATAATAATAGATAGCTGCATGGGTTAAAGACTCAGAAGAAGCTTTGACAGGTCCGCAACAAGTTAGACTATTTTCCTCAATATTAAAATCAGTAACTACTGTGTAATGTTCTGGTTTTAAAGTTGGGAAATGAGCCGTTTGAGTCCCAGAAATAATAAACTGATTGGAATTATTTATTCTCTGACTAACATTACCAAAACCAATACCATTTTCGTAAACACCAATTAATCCCAAGGAACGCATTAAGTCGCGTTTTTTCATTAAATCAGTGAGGCCAGCAAGCGCCACAGATTCTCCTTTTATCCAATGACAATGATATTTAATTACTCCCTCATCCATAACCATAAATTTAATAATTAAAAACAACAATAAAAATTAATTGTATCATGGTTAATTTTTTCGAGGTAGTTGACTAAATTTAGTTATATAGCAATATGAAATTATTTGTGAAAAAAGCTGTAGGGGTTTGGTTTCCAAATCCCATTTTCGTCGGGTTTAGAGACCAAACCCCTACGATAAAATATTACAACATAAGCGCAGATTACTATAATTATTTGTGAAAAAAGTTGTAGGGGTTTGGTTTCCAAATCCCATTCTGAAATGAAGTCAGAAGTCAGAAGTCAACCCACCCCTAACCCCTCCCAGGAGGGGAAATCATCAGAAGTTTTTTTGTAACAGGGATTAGAGTAACTCTATCCCATTTTCGATCAGGTTTGGAGACCAAACCCCTACGATAAAATATTACAACATAAGCCCGGATTGCTATATAGTATAGTTTGTGTCAGATTAAGAGTCAAAAGCTCTTGAAGTAATTTAACTTGAAAACATGAACAGCAAAAAACCAAGTCGACCAAAAGACATTTTTAAACATCTGAAAAAAAACGGTACAAAATTCGTCCGCGTTCTCTTCTGTGACAACGCCAATATCATCCGCTCCAAAGCATTCCATATTGACGTATTACCAGAACACTTCTACACAGGAGTCAGCATCACAGTTGCCCAACAAGCATTGCCAGTCATGTACGATGCCGTAATTTCTGAAACAGGTCTCGCTCCGGTGGGAGAAGCTTGGTTAGTTCCCGACTGGTCTACCTTGCATACATTACCTTACGTTCCTACTCATGTCAGTGTAGTTGGGGATCTGTTTAAGGATGGCTCTCCCTGGTCTTTGTGTCCCCGTAGATTTCTTAAACGAGCGATCGCCACTGCGGAAAAAGCAGGTTTACAAATAAAGGCTGCCTTTGAAAACGAATTTTACCTACTCAAATCTACCACTGATGGTATCACCCCCACAGATGATACAGTTTTTGCCTCTACCTTGGGGATGAATATTAACTGTGCCGTAATTGATGACATTGCGGATGCTCTCACTGCTCAAGAAATTCAAGTAGAAAGGTATTATCCAGAGTCAGGTCATGGTCAACAGGAAATATCCATCCGTTATAGCGACGCTTTACAAGCTGCTGACAGACAAATGATTTTTCGGGAAACAGTGCGGGGGGTAGCTCTCAAACATGGACTCACTGCATCCTTCATGCCGAAAATTTTTGCTGACCAAGCAGGTAATGGTTGCCACTTACATCTAAGTTTGTGGCAAGGAGGAGAAAATATTGTTCCTGACTCAGATAGAAAAGGGGAAGTATCCAAAACTGCTCGTAGTTTCATTGCTGGAATTCTTGAGCATTTGCCTGCTTTAATGGCGCTGACAACTCCAAGCGTTAATTCTTATCGTCGCATTCGCCCCCATTTCTGGAGTGGTGCTTTTCGTGCTTGGGGTTTAGATAACCGGGAAGCTGCTGTCAGAGTGCCGAGTAATTTTGCTCCACCGTCTCCCACTCATTTTGAATTGAAAACTGTTGATGCTTCTGCTAATCCTTATTTAGCTTTGGGAAGTGTGATAGTAGCTGGTTTGGATGGCATTAACCGGGGTCTTGATGTTGGGGAACCTGTGGCGGTTGATCCAGGAATTTTGACTCCTGAAGAAAGGGAAAAGAGGGGAATAGATGCTTTACCTAGTTCGTTGGGAGAAGCGATCGCTCAGTTACTTAATGATGATATTCTGCAAAATGCTTTGGGAGCTGAATTAGCTCAAGCGTTTATTGGTGTTCGTCGCGCTGAGTGGGAAGGGATGAAGGATATGGAAATAGAGGAGGAAGTGAAGATTTTGTTGTCTAGATATTGAAAAAGGAGTCATTTCAATTATCAGTTATTAGTACCTCCTTCTGAAGAAATACTGAAGTTGATTTTAACAGTTTTGTAGCATGAGCATCTTGCTTGTTCCTAATATTTTCTGGCGGGCAGGATGCCGACCTCACTCATATTTATTCTGAGCATAAAATGTCAGTATTTTAAGGTGCTATAGATGATATTTTCTACTGGTTTTTTCGCCACATTATTACTTGAACAGTGCAAATATTTAGTACTTGAAAATATTTGATTTATCCTTCTATTTCAGGATTTACGCATAACTGCCATATCTAGTAGGGGCGATTGGCCAATCGCCCCTACAGATGGTGTATAATTCGATATTTTTCGTAAGTCCTGTATTTATAACAATTAAAAAATGACCAAAATTAGTTTTATTGATTTATTTGCTGGCATTGGTGGAATGAGATTAGGTTTTGCCCAAGCTGCCGAATATTTAAACATTGAAACTGAATGTGTATTAAGTAGTGAGATAAATTCCGATGCTGGTTTAGTTTATGAGAAAAATTTTGCTGAATTTCCTTTAGGAGATATCCGCAAAATCGAAAATTTATCACCCCATGAAATACTATTAGCTGGATTTCCTTGTCAATCTTTTTCTTATGCTGGTAAAAAAGCTGGATTTGGCGATACTAGAGGTACACTGTTTTTTGAGATTACCAGATTAATAGATACATACAAACCCCAAGCTTTTATATTTGAAAATGTTCGTGGTTTACTGACTAATGATAAAGGCAGAACTATCGAAACTATTAAACATGAAATTAAAAGTAGAGGCTATAGTTTTGAGATATTTTTACTGAATAGCGCGAATTTTGATTTACCCCAAAATCGACTCCGGGTTTATATTGTCGGAGTGTTAGACAAAACACCAAAATTTAATTTAATTTCTGACCCCGGTCCGAAAGATTCTCATTCTTATCAACCGCAACAATTATCTTTATTTTATCCTCATCAAAAATCTATAACTGTGGCACATATTTTAGAAGATAATCCAGATGAAAAATATAATTGTTCGGAAAAATTTGTGGCAGCATTAAAACAAAGATTAAATGGAGAATTGAAGAAATTACATGGAATGAGATTAATTGATTATCGGGGGGGAAATTCTATTCATTCTTGGGAGTTGGGATTAAGAGGAAAATGTAGTGCTGAAGAAATAGAATTAATGAACCGTTTGATTTTGAAACGGAGAAATAGTCAATTTGGGAAACATCAAGATGGTAAATTGTTGAGTCAGGAACAAATAGCTAGTTTTTTTCCTCATCCTCAGTTGGATATATTGCTTAATTCTTTAGTAAGTAAAAATTATCTACAAATAGTGGAGTCAAAATATAAGCCAGTGGCAGGTAATTTTTCTTTTGAAGTCTACAAGTTTTTAGACCCCGATAAAATTTCTGTAACTTTGGTGGCAAGTGATGCTAATAGATTGGGAATTTATCATCAAAATAGAGTTAGAAAAATTACTCCGAGGGAAGCTGCGAGATTACAAGGTTTTCCAGATGATTTTATTTTGCATCCTGACAATAATAAGGCTTATTATCAATTGGGAAATTCTGTAAGTATTAATGTAGTTAAAGCCGTTGCTGAAGAATTATTATTGAATATAATTAACTAGCTATCAGCTTTTTGAGCTTGAGTTAAAAAATAATCCATGATATAGCAATCCTAAGTAGGTTATAATATTTTATCGTAGGGGTTTGGTCTCCAAACCCAAGCCCATAAGGGATTTGGAAACCAAACCCCTAGAGTTTTTTTGATCAATCATTTCTTAACCCAAGCGCATATAGCAGTGAGCGCTCAGGTATTTACAACCCCCAGCTCAAACTGCCTTTTAAAAAAGGTGTACAAAAAATAATCTATAAATATGCCAGCGCACATTGCTATAAGGGATTTGGAAACCAAACCCCTAGAGTTTTTTTCATAAATCATTTCTTATGGCTATTATGTTATAAAATTCTGGTTAAATTAAAAGGATAAAAATCATGGAAAATTCTCTAGAATCAAAAGCAGAACAATTAGCAGTAATTCAAGAAAATGCAGAAAAAATAACAACAACTGCCTCTGAAGGATATAAACAAATTGCGGAAAAAGGTACGGTAATAATTTTTAGACAATTAGAGGGAAATAGTACAGTTTTAGCAGACTGGCAAGTGAAGTTTAAACCTATTAGTCAAATCCCATCAATAATTACTGATTGGCAACAAATGGGTTTAGAAAAATTGATGAATAATTATAATCCAGAAGTAGCAGTTGTTTGTACTTTTTTATATCCAAATGGCAGCCATACCAGTTATCATTTTGAAATGGAATAAATCTTGAGTAGGGAAGTGTGGGAAGTAAGGAAGTGGGGGAGTAGGGAGGTGGGGGAGCAAGGGAGAATTAACAAAGCCAGATAGGGAAGCCGTCGGATTGGCGACGGACAGAAGTTGTTTTTGTACCGGGGATTAGAGCAACTCTCCAAAAACATTTCGCCTGGCTACAATAGACATCTCCCTTAATAAAAAATAAAATCAATTATCTCACATAAATTATCAATTCTTTCCCCCTACTCCCTACTCCCTACTCCCTGTGCTAATAACTATCAAAGGAAAACCGAACCTTTTGTCAAGTTTTCCGACTATAAATAGATAAATAATCATAGCTACAATGAAATAGAAATCATAAAAAACCAAAAACTACCAGATAATATAAATAGCAACCATTAGCCTTGAAAGGAGGCACCCTTTATGAACTTAGTAAAAACTGTTGCTTTATTAGGTATACTTAGTGCCCTATTAGTTACAGTTAGTTATTGGTTAATAGGTGGCACAACTGGTGCTACAATAGGTCTACTTTTAGCTGCTATAATGAACTTAGGTTCCTGGTTTTTCTCAGATAAAATTGCTCTGGCAGCTTATAATGCTCAACCAGTAAGTCAAGTAGAAGCACCTGGAATATATGAAATCGTAGAAAGACTTTGCGATCGCGCACGTCTACCTATGCCAGCAGTTTATATTATTCCTACTGCTTCAGCAAATGCTTTTGCTACAGGCCGTGATCCCCATCATGCAGCAGTGGCAGTCACAGAAGGTATTATGAGAATATTACCAGAGGATGAACTTGAAGGAGTTATTGCCCATGAACTTAGTCATATCAAAAATCGTGATACCTTTACTCAAGCGGTAGCTGCTACAATAGCAGGTGGAATATCTTGGTTAACTCAAATAGCTAGTTATTCTATGTGGTTTGGTGGGGGTTCGAGAAACGACAACCGAGCTAACCCAGTAGTCATGTTATTGACTATTATGTTAGCTCCGGTAGCTGCAAGTATTGTGCAAATGGCAATTTCTCGGACTCGTGAATTTGCTGCCGATGCGGGAGCTGGTAACTTAACTGGCAACCCCCGCGCTCTAGCTCAAGCTTTGCAAAGGTTAGAGCAGAATGCCCGACAAATGCCATTAAATGCTAATCCTGCTTTTGCACCATTATTAATTATCAATGGATTTTCTGGTAGAATGATGGCGAATTTATTTTCTACCCACCCATCCACAGAAGCAAGGATTGAAAAATTGTTACAATTAGAGCAAAAATTATTGGGATAAGTTAGAATTTAGAATTCAGAATTCAGAATTCAGAATTTAGAATTCAGAAGTTAATTTATGACTGTGAATAAGTTTGAGAACTGAATGCTTATAGCTATAGCTATATAATGTAAATTGTAATCAGTAAATTAGTAAAATTAGGAGCAAAAAATTATGACGGAACAAAATCAGCAAAAAGAAGGAGCTATTGTAGAAGTAGAGCAAGAATCAAATGCAATTACCTCTACTACTGGAAGTAGCAACCCTCAGCAAGAAACCCAAGAATTGATGGAGGCAATCAAAAGATTGGCTCAGTCAGAAATGGAAGCTGCAGGAGAGTTTACCCGTGATAGTTATATTCAAGCAGTAAAACAAGCAAGGGAAACTATCGAACGAATTAGACTTATCGATCCCCAGAAAATAGAAGAAACTGGTAAAAAGATAGAGAAAGATATCGAAACTAACTGGGAGACAGCAGTGAAAGAAGTCCAGGATTTTGGCGATCGCTTAGTTAAAGCAGGTCAAGCAGCTTGGGATGTGTTGACTAAACCTAAAGAATAATTCTCCAAATCAGGGTAGGAGTCAGGAGTCAGGAGGACTGAGTCAGGAGAAACGGGAATTATAGGGGAGCTAGAAGAAAGAATTACAAGAGTGATTTTTCCGCCATACTATTGCCCAAAATGCTAACTTTTTGAGCATTTTCAACTGAAAATCAGGCACTTTTTTCGACCTAAAAAGGTTACAGTCTTTACCTGTAAATGGTTTGAGATTTAATCAGCAAACCCTAATTAGTAGACAACAGTAGGGACGTTCAATGGAACGTCCCTACAAGGTTTTGGTTGTTTAGTTATCTATCACGCCAGCATTTACAGGGGTTTTCATTTCGGTAGACCACAGTAGTAGCTAGCTTGAAAATGTGGCGTTGGTGAAACACGGTATGATTTATTGTCCGGATAAGAGCGCAAACAAAAAACTTTCTCCCTCTACTATTCTTTCTTCTTCTTTCTTTCCTCCTGACTCCGTACGGACGTTGCGTAACAAAAATGCGTTTTCCGTTCCGGAATGCTCCGCAAACATGTCGCGTAGCAAAACGTCCCTACCTCCTGACTCCTAAATAATTAAGATTAGTATCATACATGCTCTTCACCAACGCCGAAAATGTGAGTTGAAAAAACCTAACCCCCCAACCCTCTTCCCTGCTAGCGTTGCAGGAGAGGGGCACGGGGAGAGGTCTTCGGTGATTGGCTCCTTACCCACAATTTTCGCGAATCACCCCTACTGACTTGCGCGTGTAGCATCGAAATTTTGAGCCTATAAAATCTTACTTTTAACTTTTGACTTTTAACTTTTGACTTCAGTGAAACGCTATTATTCCTGCATCCCTTCGTAAAGGAGTCTCGTCAACAAACGGATACCATCGCTTTCTTTTAACTCTGCATAAGACGCGGGCGGACGTTTACCCATGTCTCGGAGATCGGAAAATAGTTCTAGGTGAAACTGACAAGTAAAGGAACGCCTAATTTGCTTGGTTTCAAAATCTTTGTAGTTGATACAAGTACAAGAGCATTCCGTTAAAATTTCACCACCTTCAATTTCTGTAGAAGCTAAAATTTATACAGAATAAGGCAATCTTATAGCAACAGCCAGGGCGATTAGGACATAGACTGATGATGAATCAAAGACCACGGAAACACTTTTCCCACTGTTCCCTGTTCCCTGCTATAATAGCCAAGCAAGAGGACTATTTGCTATGAGATAGCGATAAGGAACTAAAGCATCGTGGAGCATCATGTATGCCCAGTTAGCAAAAAGGACTGCTTCTTCATTTACCTCATCAGAGTGGAACATAGCAATATTGATATCGTTCTCATATTGGAGAATCATAGTATCAATAACTCCTGAAAACTCATCCGCCATTACATCGTGAGCTTTCAGTAGTTCTATAGGAATTTTTGATGTTTTAGGGCTGGGGGGTTCATAAGGCAATAAATAGCGATAGAACTCCGTTCCGCTTCGCGATCGCCAATTTCTTTCTCTTCATTACGGACTACAGCAAATTGTGGGTCGTTCCATCCTTTAGCAACTACCCTACTAGACTGACACACCTTAAATGGTGCAATAAATGTAGGTTGGGTTGAGGAACAAAACCCAACAACAGTCCTTCTCCCGTACGGACGCCCTTATGCAACGTCCCTACCTTACTCCCCCACTCCCCTACTCCCTAATGCACAGTTTTAGCTGTGTCAGTCCACTACCATCCCGTTTGATAATAGGTAGGTCTTCTCCCACAGCACTAATTTTTTTGCAGACATCCTGAATGAAAGGTAAAGCATCTCCTGTCTTATCATTTTCCAAAGATTCTATACTTAAAACCTCTGCTACTGCTTTACGCAATAAGCGCACATGACATTCTGCTGCTAATTGATAGCCCAGGCAAATCATAATCATAGGGCTAGTACAGGGATTTCGCGACAGCAGCAAAGCCTCTACGAGAGAAAACATATCATCGCGAGAACAGTTGGGATGAGTCCATTGAGCAGGATCGTCAACGGACGTACCCCCTCCTTCTATTACTATCGCCATACTGGAGGTAAGAATTGGAACTACTAGATCCAGGTCTATGATACCAGTTGACCAGGCTGGAAACAATATTGAGTCACATATTGTTTGAGTCATAAAGGCAAGGTTTTTGGAAGCTCGTACTTCTTCACCTTGGTTATTGATACCGACGTGTTCCCAAGGTTCAATAATGGTAATAGCGTTCCGGAATAGTTGAGGATGGGTAGCCAAAAATTCAAAATCTTCACGGGTTGAAATCACCTTCTCTAGAGGTTGTGCGTATCCCCATTCAAATTTACCATCCTCAGAAAATACTGGTTTTTCCACCATTGGGTCTTCTGATTTGCGGTCTGCTAAAAAACGGCCTCACAAAATATGTATTGAGCTTACATCCGAACCGTATTCGCTGATGTAACCAGGCGTTAAGCGCCAATTAGCTGTTGTCATCTTTATTCTCGATCTATAGAACCCCTAAAGGGATCTATTTAAAAACAGAGGAGAGAGATGGGGAGATGGGGAGATGGAGAGATGGGGAGATGGGGAGATGGGGAGATGGGGAGATAGGGAGATGGGGAGATGGGGTGTATTAGATATCTCCCACTCATCTAATCATCAAATCAATTATCACCCATTTTTTATCAATTACTTCTCCACCAGAACCTATTTTCTGGAGATACACTTAGGGCTTCTATAATATAAACACAACTTTTATACCCTTATTCCCTGATTAAGTCAATCTCCTAATCAAATATTACATTTTTAATTTTGTTAAAGCTGTAATCCACTAATGACATTTGACTTTTTACTTGCGCGAAAGACTATTATCAAAAAAAACTGGGCCTCACAACCCCACCTTTTAAGGCGAAATTTTTCAATGGAAAATTGCTCAAATCCTTGTGAAAAAATAACTTTTGTCTATTTACTTATAGCACCTTAAAAATGGATTGTGTTAAAATATTAAGTATTGAAACAGGGTGTTAAGAAAGAAAAAATATGAGATTGAGGCACTATTTAGATAAATTACATCAAAAAACTCTTTGGTACTCCAAGCCTATTGAATGCTTTAAGATTTCAATTTGCTTACTTATTGATTATCTAAAATTTTGGGATTTCTAGTTTCTTGTCAATATTCTCGGCGATCGCCTGACCCTCAACTCATACCTTAATTCACTAACACCCAATAACACCAGGACTTACGCAAGCTCCTAGATAGTAAGCTATCTGTAGAGGGCGAATGCCATTCGCCCCTACTACATATGGTTGTTTTGCGTAAGTCCTGAACACCAATATATAACACACACAAATATAAACCTTACTTTTATGTTATCTCCTATCTCGGATAATTCCTTAGACATAATAATTAAGTCAGCGATCGTCAAGAATCCATTAGTGGTTTCTCCAGAGCAAAAAGTCAGTGAGGCGATCGCTCAGATGGGCAATGCAGATTCATTATGTAGCACTACTCAAGCTGACAATGATCATACGGATAGTCTGCACAGACAAGCACGAGCTAGCTGTGTAGTAGTAATAGAAGAAGCGAAAGTAGTAGGTATTCTAACCGAGCGTGATATAGTGCGTTTGAGTATTGAGCAACCTAACCTCAATACCTTGCTTATCAGAGAGGTAATGACTTCTCCTGTTTTGACTGTGAGAAAGTCTGAGCTTTCTAACTTATTTTCAATAATCAACTTCATCCAGGAACAACATATTCGCCACCTACCTGTCGTTGATGACCAAAACCAGTTGGTGGGAATATTAACCCATAGCAGTTTGCGCCAATGCTCCCAACCCTTTGAACTGATGCAAATACGGCTTGTTGCAGAAGTAATGACCGATCAAGTAATCTCTGGCAGACCAGACTGCTCCCTGTTAGATATCGCCCAGAAGATGTTTAACCACAAGGTTAGTTCTGTGATCGTCGTAGAATCTAATAATCATCAAACTTCTGCACTCTCTACTGATGCAAATTTTCTAACCCCTCTGGGCATAATAACCGAGGGAGATATCGTCCAATTTCAAGCAATGGGCTTGCGGTTGGCAGATTACAGGGTGGAAATAGTGATGAGTACCCCTGTGTTTGCAGTTCAGCCAGAGGAATCACTGTTGTCAGTACACCAGTTGATGGAACAAAAAAGCATCAATCAGGTGATAGTGACAGGGAAGCAGAGTCAGCTACTGGGGCTTGTGACTCAAAGCAGCTTGCTAAAAGCTATCAACCCTGTAGAAATTTATAAGTTAGCAGAAGTTTTACAATCTAAGGTAGTGAGCTTGGAAGCAGAAAAAGTAGCTTTACTAGAAAGTCGAGCTAGTGAGCTAGAGACAGAAGTCAAAAGCTTAAAAAGTGAACTCCAACAAGAATTTGTTCACCGCCAGAAAGTTGAAGATCGACTACAGGCAAGGGATAGTCTCTTATTAAATATCAACCAGAATATATTCCCTAAGAAGAGTATCTTAGCAAAAATCCAGGCCAAACTTCAAAGTGCCAAAGCAAAATATAAGAGCGGTAATGACCAGATAGAAGTTGTGGTAGTTGAAGATAATGCTGATGATGTTGATACGATCAAGCAGTTTTTAAGCAAGGCTGGGTCTTTCAATGTTGTATCTTTTGAGCGCTTAGAGACTGCTCTTATCCACCTCCACAACTATAAGCTAGATGTTGTTATCCTCGATCTACACCTACCAGATAGTCAAGGTTTAGCTACTCTACAAGCTGTTGAACTTGCTGTACCTACAGTGCCAATTATTGTCTTAACTAACCTAAATAGTCATAATCTTGCTGTAGCTGCTATGGCTCAAGGCGCCCAAGATTATTTAGTCAAAGGTCAAATTTCTCAGGATAATTTAGTACGCTCAATTAACTATGCTATTTACCAGAGAAAATTGCTGCAACAATTGCAGGGGTTATTTGATAATGCTAAAAACTTAATTCATAGGGTTCAAATAGAAGATGGTAAGTTTGAATATGTTAACAAATATTGGCAAGAAACTTTGGGTTATTCCTCAACAGAAGTTGCCAGCCTAACAATCTTCGATATTCTGCATCCAAGTTGCTACAAACCTTGGCTAAATTTGATTAATAAAATACAAAAAGGAACTGCTCAAACTGAAGCTGAAACTGATAGTATTGAGTTGAGATTTATTAGCAAAGACCAAAAGGAAATTATTGTTGAAGGCAGCATCACTGTTGAACCAAGTAATTATCCCAAAATAAGTCGCGGTATATTCCGGGATATTACAGCAAACAAAGCGATAGAGTCTGAGCGTCGCCAACTAACTCAAGAACTCTCAAACTTTAAAGAAGCCCTCGATCAATCGGCGATCGTCGTAATTACAAATGCCAAAGGTATTATTACTTATACTAATGACAAATTTTGTGAAATCTCTGGCTATTCCCGATCGGAATTAGTTGGTAAAACCCATAAAGTTGTTAATTCAGGTTTCCATTCTGTTAGCTTTTTCCAGAATTTATGGCAAACTATTAGAAAAGGTAAAGTCTGGCAAGGTGAAATTTGTAACCGAGCTAAAAAAGGGCATTTATATTGGGTTTATAGTACGATCGTCCCCTTTTTAAATGACCAGGGCAAACCCTATCAATACTTAGCCATCCGCTTTAATATTACCGAACAAAAACAAGCAGAAGTCGAAATAGCTCAACAACTCGCAAGTATTGAAGCTGCAGTGGATGGAATAGCGATTATCAAGAATGGTTTTTACCAATATGTGAACCCTTCTTATGTTGAGATGTTTGGCTATGAAACTCAAGGAGAATTGGTGGGCAAAAGCTGGAAAATAATCCATTCTGCTGAGGAGTTAGAAAAGTACGATCAAGAATTTTTTCGACTATTAAAACAAGATCGTTCTTCCCACTTAGAAAGATTTGATGAAGGATTTTTTCAACTATTAGAACAAAATCTTTCTTGGCAGGGAGAAATAACTGCCTTTCGCAAAGATGGTAGTATCTTGACTGAACAAATTTCCTTGACCCTCTTAGAAAACGATCTGATAATTTGTGTTTGCCAAGATGTCACAGAACGCCAACAAGCAGAATTAGCTTTGCAGCGATATAGCCGGGAAGTTGAAGACCTCTACAATAATGCTCCCTGTGGCTATCACTCCCTAAATGGAGAAGGAATCTATGTACGGATCAATGACACGGAACTAAAATGGTTGGGTTATACTCGCGCAGAAGTTTTAGGTAAAAAAAAATTAACCGATTTCCTCACTCCAGAAAGTCAAGAAGTTTTTTGGGAAAACTTTAACCAGTTTAAGACACAAAGCTCCTTCGAAGGGCTAGAATATCAGATAATTACAGGAGATGGATCGATTCGCTGGTTTAGTGTAAATTCCATCGCGATTAAAGATGATGCTGGGAACTTGATAATGACCCGCTCTACTATGTTTGACATTACTCTTAGCAAAGCTGCTGAAGCAAAACTACAACGCACCAATGCCAAACTAGCCCATGCCACCAAACTCAAAGATGAATTTTTAGCGAACATGAGCCATGAACTCCGTACTCCTCTCAATGCTATCTTGGGCATGAGCGAAACCCTTCAAGAACAAGTCTATGGAGAGGCAAATGAGCGCCAACAAGATGCCCTGAGAATTATTTCTAAAAGTGGAAACCACCTCTTGCAACTAATTAATGACATTCTTGACCTGTCTAAGATTGAGTCGAATCAAGTAACACTGAATTGTGAGCCGACCAAGATCAAGAAAGTTTGCCAGGATAGTCTGGTTTTCATCAAACAGCAAGCTTTCAAAAAACACATTCAAACCCACCTGCAAATCCCCTCCTCCTTGCCTGAATTGATCGTTGACGAACGCCGGATATGTCAGGTGTTGATTAACTTACTCAATAATGCTGTGAAATTTACGCCAGAGGAAGGCTCCATTACCCTGCAAGTTACTGTAGAAACAGAAGCTAATCAAGAAAATTTGTCTGGCACTGAAGCATCTGCCAACAACAGTCAAACATGGATCAGATTTTCTGTCATTGATACCGGAATTGGCATTAGTCAGGAAAATATAGAGAAGTTGTTTCAACCCTTTATTCAGGTCGATAGTGCTTTAAACCGCCAATATTCAGGGACGGGTTTAGGTCTGTCTCTGGTGAAAAAGATTATAGAGTTGCATGGGGGCAAGACAGGAGTGACAAGTAAAGAAGGGGAGGGCAGTCAATTTTGGTTTGATCTACCCTGTGATAATTTAGTGTTTAAGTCTACTTCCAACTTACCTAGAAATTCTTTTGTTTATACTCAAGAAAATTCTAATTCACCTTTTACCCCTTGTCGCATCTTGTTAGCAGAGGATAATTTGTCGAATATCAAAACAATTTCTGGCTATCTGACAGTCAAGGGATATGAGGTGATAACTGCCTATGATGGACAAGAAGCGATTAATATGGCAAAGTCTGAACATCCAGATTTAATCTTGATGGATATTCAAATGCCAAAATTAGATGGTTTAGAAGCTATGAAGCTAATTCGTCAGGATTCGGCGATCAAAGATATCCCTATTATTGCTCTGACGGCTTTAGCAATGCAAGGCGATCGAAACAAGTGTCTAGATGCAGGGGCTACGGATTATCTTAGTAAACCTATGAGTTTGAGACAACTGACAACGATGATTGAAAAAATAGTCTTTAACCCAACCGAGGATGGGTGAATATTTGGGGTGATTGGGTGATGGGGTGATGGGGTGATGGGGTGATGGGGTGATTGGGTGATTGGGTGATATAGCAATCTTATGTGAGTTGTAAGATTTTGGTGGCAGTAGGGACGTTTTGCTAACGCAAAGCTCCGCTTTATATGTCGCGCAGCGTTAACGTTTGCGGAGCATTCCGGAACGGAAAACGCATTTTTGCCGGTGCAACGTCCCTACAGGAGTCAGAATTTTTAAGGTTTTCAGCTAAAACTAACTACCATAAAAATTCTCACATCTCATTCCTGATTGCTATATCTATTAGACATCTCCAAAAATTCAAAATAGAATCAATTATTATCCATAATTTATCAATTACTGCCCCCTGTTCCCTGTTCCCTGTTCCCTGTTCCCTCTTTTCTGTAGATATCTATTGAAGTCACCATACTAATCCTAAATGATTTAAAGATTCATCCCTTGGTTCAGCAATACCATAAATCTTTCAATAATTATAAACATTAATAAATACTATGATTAAACAAACCTTTCAACTTGTCCGAAACTTTTCGATAGTTAGCTTCAGTGCATTTATTCTAGCCATTACTCTACTTGCAGTTTTGTATCGTCAACAAGTAGTAAATAATCTGCTGACCTTAACGGAAAAGAAAAATGTCATACTAACACAGTTTTTGGCCAATACAATATGGCAAGAATACGATGTTTTTTTGTCCTCTACCCAGACTTTGAGTGATGAAGCACTGGCAGCACATTCTCAAACTCGTCAGATCAAAGAAATTGTTACCCAAAAAGTAGAAGGCTTATCCGTTCTCAAAGTTAAAATTTATGACTTACAGGGACGTACTGTGTTTTCTACTAACTTTTCAGAAATAGGACAAGATAAAAGCAAATATGATGGCTTTTTATTGGCTAAGTCTGGTGAAGTTGTCAGTCAATTGCGGCATAGACATACCTTCACAGCATTAAACACTACTCTAGAACATCGCCACCTCCTTTCCAGCTACATTCCAATGTATGTCAAGGGCAACAAAAAAGATATTATTGGGGTATTTGAGCTTTACACTGACATTACTCCCTTGTTGCAAGAAATTAACCAAACCCAGAAAAATCTTTTCCTGGGTAGTCTGGCGATCCTGACAATAGTTTATGTTATCCTCTTGGTCTTTGTTAAAAAAGCAGATCGTTTGCTCAAAATACAGTATCAACAGTTAGAAGCATCTGAGGTTAGCTACCGAACTCAAGCCAAGGAGTTAAAGGAAGTGTTAGATCAACTGCAACAAGCTCAAGTCAAATTAGTAAATATAAAGGAACGCTTGGAATTAGCCACCAGTTCTGCTAAAATAGGGGTTTGGGACTGGGATATTCCTGACGATCGGCTAAATTGGGATGACTATATGTGCGAACTTTACGGCAGAGAAGCATCCAGCTTGACAAATACATTGAAACAGTGGGAACAGACCTTACATCCAGAGGACGCTCCCCAGGCAAAGGAATTACTCTACCAGTCTCTCCAAGGAAAAAAGAGTTTTCACACTGTTTTCCGAATAATTATTCCAAATGGATCGATTCGCTGGATCGAAGCTCATGCGATTATACAAAAAAACGATCGCGGTGAAGCCCAACGGATGGTTGGTGTGAATATTGATGTAAGCAATCAAAAGCTAGCTGAAGCAGAATTACAACGCACTAATACCGAGTTAGCCCGTGCCACCAGGCTTAAAAATCAATTTCTAGCGACAATTAGCCACGAACTCCGAACTCCTCTAAATGCTATCTTGGGCACAAGTGAAACACTTTTAGCAAAATTATATGGAGAAATCAGTGAGGTGCAAAAAGATGCTATAAAGGTTATTGACCGGAACGGAACTCACCTGTTGCAACTAATTAATGACATTATAGACTTGACCAGGATTGAGTCGGGTAAAATGGAACTGCAGCGCCAACAAACCAAAATCAATGATCTTTGTGAAAATAGCCTGGTTTTAGTTAGGCAGCAGACTTTCAATAAACAAATTCAAATCCATCTGCAAATCACCCCTACCTTACCTGACCTGATTATTGATAAACAACGAATTACTAAAGTTTTAATTAACTTACTCAACAATGCCATTAAATTTACCCCGGAGAAAGGCTCTGTCACCTTAAAAGTTACCTCAAAACCAGAGGCTTTTCAATTAAATTCTGCTAATACAGAATCATCCCCCAACAGCACTCAGACATGGATCAGATTTTCTGTTATTGATACCGGAATTGGCATTAGTCAGGAAAATATAGGGAAGTTGTTTCAATCCTTTGTTCAGCTCGATAGTGCTTTAAACCGTAAATATTCAGGTACGGGTTTGGGTCTGTGTTTAGTCAAACAAATTGTGGAATTACATGGGGGAAAGGTCGGAGTGATAAGTGAAGAATGGGTGGGCAGTCACTTTTGGTTCGATCTACCCTGTGATGATTTACTGCTCCGGTCATCTACTCCTACATTACCAATAGATTCTGTTGATCCTCCTGCCCAAGTAACTTCCGAGGCACCCATTGTCCCTTTCTGTATCTTGCTAGCAGAGGATAGTTTGCCCAATATTAAAACAATTTCTGGCTATCTGAAAATCAAGGGATACAGGGTTCTAATTGCCCAGGATGGAGAAAAAGCGGTTAATATAGCAAAATCTGAACATCCAGACTTAATCTTGATGGATATTCAGATGCCAAAAGTAGATGGTTTAGAAGCTATGAAGCTAATTCGTCAGGATTCAGCTTTGAAAGATACTCCCATTATTGCTCTCACGGGTTTGGCCATGGATGGCGATCGAGAAAAATGTTTAGCTGCAGGGGCTACAGATTATTTCACTAAGCCTGTGAGGTTGAAGCAACTAGCAATTATAGTTGAAGAAAATTTGAGGGTTGCTAAACAAAGCTCTGAAAGCTATCAAATCTAAATTTAGCCAAATATAAAATGCTTTTCAGTAGACCACAGTAGGGACGTTGCATAACAAAAATGGGAACGTCTCTACTATTGTTAGGGCACATGATATAAAGCCCGACTAGGAGCTTTAATTAGGACTTGCTGATTAAAGATCAAAGCATTGACAGATAAAGGTTTCAGCAATTTTAGTTCTGAAATACCTTGGTTTTCAGCTCTCGATGCTCAAAAACAAGCGCATTTATGGCGCATAGTTAAGCAAAAAAATTACTCTCCTACTCCTCCGCTCCTCTACTCCTTAAAAAAGACTTTTTCAGTAAACCCTAATTATAACTATTCAACCGAACATGATATTATTTATGGGGATGTAGTTCATCAAGTTGAAAAGCGCTGTAAAGCACAATCATAGCCAAAATCATCAAGGCTAAAATTTGCCAACATTATATTATATCATATCCGCTGGTATCGTTTGTGCAAAAGTTGAGGAAATATTTACCTTATGTAAGGTTTTTCCTTTTATTCTTCCTTCTTTATTCTTGCTTTTTCCTTCTTCCTTACCTTCTATACACAATACCGACGCTAGCGGACATGATATAATTCAATATTAGTTTAGATCGAGTTTGGATAGTTATTTACTGTCAAATGACATTCAGCCGCTCTAGCACCTACTACCTAAAACAGAAGAAAAAAATATCCGAAGTTAGTTTACCTATTTTAACGGTTGCTTGAATCACAAAATCGGGATTTCAACCAGGATTTTTAACAAGGAAAATAATTTAATGAAAAATAGTATTTCAATTCTTGTAGTGGATGATGAACCTGAAAATTTTGATGTGATTGAAGGCTTATTCCTAAATCAAGACTACGAGTTAAGTTATGCACCGAGTGGTCAAGACACTCTTGAGTCTCTAGGCAATTTTTTTCACCCCGATATAATTTTGCTAGATGTGATGATGCCCGGTATAGATGGTATAGAAGTCTGTCGCCAGATTAAAGCAATGCCAGAATGGCAGGCTGTACCCATAATTATGATTACTGCTTTAACTTCTAAAGAAGACTTGGCTCACTGTCTAGCTGCTGGTGCTGATGACTTTATCAGTAAACCTGTTAATAGTCTTGAATTGCGTGCTAGGGTTCATTCTATGGTGCGGATCAAACAACAATACGACCAGATTCAAAACTGGTCTAAACTACAGCAAAGCACTATCGAATTGTTAGAGAGTAGTTTGACTGAGTTGCGCGGAAATCTTGCTGGCAGTTTATCCCATGAGTTGAATACTCCTTTCAATGGTATTTTGTCTAGTTTTCTTTTGCTTGATAGTTATCTTGATGAAATGGATGCTGAAGAGATTCAAGAGATTATCAATATTGGCACAACATCGGCAAAACGCTTAGAAAAGGTGACTCAAAAATTCCTAACTTATCTTTACTTGGAGTTAAAAACTGACAAATTCCTAAATGATCGGACTCCAGATATGGATATTCAGGGGGCTGAAACCGAAACATCCTTGATTTCAGATATTGCAACTGACAAAGCTAAAGCTTTTGAGCGTTCCAATGATCTGACTCTGGAAATTCAAGATGCTACGATTAGGTTTACTTCTCAGCATCTTCAGTGGTTAATTGATGAGTTGTTAGACAATGCTTTTAAGTTTTCTGAGCCTCAAACTCCTGTAAAAATCTCTGGTCAAGTTATAGATGAGGTATTTCAACTCAGTATTAGTGACTCTGGACGGGGAATGACTCAAGAGCAAATTGATAAAATAGGGGCATTTATGCAATTTGAACGTTATTACTATGAACAGCAGGGTGTTGGTTTAGGATTGAAGATTGCTCAGAAGATCGTTAATTTGTATGAGGGAAAAATCTTGATTTCCAGTACCTACCAACAAGAAACCATTGTTCAGATTGAGTTACCCGTGGCTCATGGGGTAATATCAAATCCCCTTGCTACGGTTCCCGAGAAATTGTAGTGTTATAAGAAACCGGGTTTATAGGAGATAGATGTTAGTATAGTGAGCATTTCAGATCAACCCGGTTTCTCTGCTTTTTGACACCGATACTACCGGATTTGATGAACCAGGTGTTAAGCGCCAATTATCTGTTGTGATATTTATTCTTTTCTATAAATTTTAAAACTTTTATACTCTTATTCTTTGATTAAGTCAATCTCCTGACAAAATATTGCATCTTTGATTTTGTTAAATCCGAATTTAACCTAAAATTATTAATCATTTACAGGCATCCTATTAATATAATGGTACAATTTATTTTTTAGTTAAATTTCTAATTAGGTAATAATGCGAACTAATTATTGTGGACAAGTAAATGGCGATCGTATTGGAGAAACTGTGAATCTCTGTGGATGGGTAGACCGCCGTCGGGATCATGGGGGGGTGATTTTTTTAGATTTGCGCGATCGCTCTGGGATTGTTCAAATTGTTAGCGATCCAGAGCGTACTCCAGACTCCTATCAAATAGCAGGGGATATTCGGAATGAATATGTTGTACAAATTACAGGTCGTGTCAGTCGTCGTCCTGAAGAGTCTCTTAACCCTAAACTTCCTACTGGGGAAATAGAAATTTATGCAGATGATATTCGACTATTGAATGGTTTGGGTAAACAACTGCCATTTCAAATTTCCACTGCTGAAACAGAAGCAGTAAGGGAAGAGTTGCGGCTCAAATATCGGTATTTAGATTTGAGAAGGGAACGGATGACTCGCAACCTGCAATTACGCCATGAAGTTGTTAAAGCAATGCGCCGTTTTCTGGAAGATGAAGAAAACTTTATCGAAGTCGAAACTCCTATTCTCACTCGCTCTACTCCAGAAGGGGCGAGAGATTATCTGGTTCCTAGTCGCGTTAATGCTGGCGAGTGGTTTGCTTTACCCCAGTCTCCCCAACTTTTCAAACAAATGTTGATGGTTTCTGGTTTTGATCGTTATTATCAAATCGCCCGTTGTTTCCGGGATGAAGATTTACGAGCAGATAGACAACCGGAGTTTACTCAGTTAGATATGGAAATGAGTTTCATGTCTCAGGAGGAAATTCTGCAATTAAATGAGCAGTTGGTGGCATACATTTTTCAGAAAGTCAAGGGTGTAGATTTACCTTTACCATTCCCTCGACTGACTTATGCGGAGGCGATGGAACGTTATGGTAGTGATAAACCAGATATTCGGTTTGGTTTAGAATTGGTGGATGTCTCCGACTTGGTGAAAGATTCTGGTTTCAAAGTATTTTCGGGAGCGGTTGCTGCGGGTGGGATAGTGAAAGTGCTACCTATTCCTGGAGGTAACGATGCTATTTCCAATGTTAGAATTAAACCTGGTGGCGACTTGTTTAAAGAAGCGAGTGAAGTCGGAGCAAAGGGTTTGGCTTACATTCGCGTCAAAGAAAAAGGCAAGATAGATACTATTGGAGCTATCAAAGACAACCTCACGGACGAACAAAAACAGGAATTGCTCAAACGTACCAATGCTCAACCAGGTCATTTGTTGTTATTCGCTGCGGATGACACAAATACTGTCAACAAAACTTTAGACCGTCTGCGGTTAGTTGTGGGCGAACAATTGGGATTAATTGACAAGGATAAAATTAATTTATTGTGGGTGACGGACTTCCCCATGTTTGAATGGAATGAGGAGGAAAAACGTTTGGAAGCATTGCATCACCCTTTTACCGCACCCCACCCCGATGATATTAATGATGTGAAAACTGCACGAGCGCAAGCTTACGATCTAGTGTTTAATGGTTATGAAATTGGCGGTGGTAGTTTGCGGATATATCAACGGGATGTGCAGGAAAAAGTGTTTGAAGCGATCGGTTTATCTGATGAGGAAGCTGATAATAAGTTTGGCTTTTTATTGGAAGCGTTTGAATATGGGACTCCTCCCCACGGTGGTATTGCTTATGGTTTAGATCGGTTGGTGATGTTGTTAGCGGGTGAGGAGTCTATTCGGGATGTAATTGCGTTTCCGAAGACTCAGCAGGCAAAATGTTTGTTAACAAATGCGCCTTCTGCAGTTGATAAGAAGCAGTTGAAGGAATTGCACGTTAGTTCAATTTCTAAACCGAAATCTTAGGTTTTTTTGGGGAAAAGAAACTGAGTTGTTGATAGGAAATCAACGTTAACTCAGTTTCTTGTTGTTAGGAAACAGTTGATTAGTGGATAATGAAAACTATCTCTAATTATCAATTACCCATTGGTAAAATATAGCCGTTTATCTCAGTAAAATCATAAATCCTTCCTGAGAAAAATGTCTATCATGGGTTAAAACTTCATTTATTTCTAGCTCGTTCATCGTGTTCATAGAAATACAATCTGTTAAACTATACCCTTTATCAAGACGATTTTCATATAAACTTCGACCTAATAAAAACGATTTATGGCTTTGTTCAACTACATAAATATCGGAGCGATCAATAATATTTTTAACTAGCTTAACTGTGCGTCGTCGTTGCTTAATTCCAAAGTTAGCATAGAAAGTTAAAAGTTCATTCAATATCTCCTCCGTTGTCACTATTTTTGTCTGTTGAAGTGATTGACTAATTTGAATAACTTTGTCATGCAAATTATCTCTAGGATTTATTAATGCTATCCAATAAAATGTGTCAGCAAAAATAGTTTTCATTCTTCTTTTTTGGCTGTACCGTAGATGTAATTGTCATGTTGTTTGGCTCCATCTATAGGGAGTTGATTAAGTTCTTCTTCTGTCATATCTTGAACTAGAGATTCTGCTACTTTCCAGATAGGTTGATTAACTTTTTGGCTGTTTTTTTCTGCCTGAGTTTGTAATTCAAACTGGATGGCTTTTTTGAGTTCTGCAAATACAATATCTAGAGAATCTCCCTGAAACTGTTTATCTGTAATTTCTGGGCAAGACGCAAAATAGCTTGATTCTTTTTTTCAAGGGATATATTGATTTTATATGACATTTACAATTGTTCTTCTGAGTAGGTTATATCATGTTCGGTTGAACACTTATAATTAAGATAGTAAGGGAGTAGGGGAGTAGAGGAGTAGGGGAAAATTTAAAATATATCCTCTCCAAAGCAAATATTTTATTTATACCTAATCATCCGGACTTGATATTAAACGTATTTTTAAATTTCTCACTTCTGGGCAAAATAAGAAAATGCAGTTTATCTATATAAATAATACCTTATTTTTTGATTTAGTGTGGCAATAATTGGGCGAAAAAAATCACCCTCCTAAAATAAAAGGCGGGTGATAGAAGCAAAGTTTAAGTATCAAATTTGATAAGCTTTATTTTTCACAAGTTTGTCAAGCATTTTAATTGCTTCTTGAAATGATATTTGACCTTTATCAACCACAGCGTTCATTAATTTTTTAGCATCTTCTCTGCTAATTAAATTAAGGCTAATAGTTTTCTTCAACAAAACAACGAATTTTTTCTTGTCACCATCTCCAACTTTAGAAGCTTGTTCCTTGGCTTTTACTTCCTGTACTTTGCTGCCAGAATGCTGAGGAATTTCTGTTTGATTATCTTTATTTTTTAGAATATCCTCAACCATTTGAATAGCTTCTTTTAATGGTAGTTGATCTGTTTCTACAGCATTAATTAATTCTTGAGCATCTTCTGAGCTAATTAAATTAAGGCTAATAGTTTTCTTCAACAAAACAACGAATTTTTTCTTGTCACCATCTCCAACTTTAGAAGCTTGTTCCTTGGCTTTTACTTCCTGTACTTTGCTGCCAGAATGCTGAGGAATTTCTGTTTGATTATCTTTATTTTTTAGAATATCCTCAACCATTTGAATAGCTTCTTTTAATGGGATTTGATCTATTTTTACAGCATTAATTAATACTTGAGCATTTTCTCTCCTAATTAAATTAAGGCTAATGGTTTTTTTCAACAAAACAACAAATTTTTTCTTGTCACTATCTTCAATTTGAGGAGCTAGTTGATTAGCTTTTACTTCCTGTACTTTACTGCCAGAATGCTGAGGAATTTCTGTTTGAATATCTTCACTTTTAACAATATCCTCAACCATTTCAATAGCTTCTTTTAATGGTAGTTGACCTGTTTCTACAGCATTAATTAATTCTTGAGCATCTTCTGAGCTAATTAAATCAAGTCTAATGGGTTCTTTCAACAAAAGAATGAAATTTGTCTTGTCACTATCTCCAACATTAGAACCTCTTTCTTTAGCTTCTATTTCTACTTTTTGTTCCTGCAAACGTTTGAGAATTTCTTGTTGTTTTCCTTCGTTATAACCGCCACCTTTAACCAGTCTTGATATTCCATAAGCAGCAGCTCCACCAGCAAAAGCAGCTCCAGCAATTAAACCTAGAGGTGCAGCAACTACCATGCCAACTCCAGTTAATGCTGTAACTAATGGTATGGAAGCTGTTGTTGTTCCTGCTACTGCTGCAACTGCTCCAACACCAACTGCTCCAAGTCCAGTAATTCCAACATCACCCAAAATGGCTAATTTATCATTAGGATTTTTTTCTAATTGTTCAATAGCTTTTAAAATTTGTTCCTTATTTGGTTTTTCAGTTGTACTCATATTCACCTCTAAATAATATAGCAATATGAAATGATTCGTGAAAAAAACTGTAGCGGTTTAGTCTCCAAACCCAAGCGCAAATCAGATTTGGAAACCAAACCCCTACGATAAAATATTACAACCTATTTAGGATTGCTATAATTAATATTTCTATCTAAGCTATTACAACGTTACGGAAAACTGTATTGAAAACTTCAGCTAATAATTGAAAAAACTGTTGAGCAATTTCAAATAAATCTTCACCTACACCTTCAAAAGATTTATCTAATGTATGTCCAACTAATGCACCTACAGCAGTAATAGTTATTCCTAAAGCCATTGCCACAGGTGCTAATAATTGTCCTAAAAATGGTATAGAAGTGATTAAAGCAGTTACAGCAGCACCTACTGTTGCACCAATTCCTGTACCTACAATTAAAAAAGGATGTGCTTTGACAAATTCAATAATTTTGATTAGTATAATTTTGCCTATATCAAAGACTTTTTTACCTACTTTCTTTGTATAAGTCATTAGTTCGTGCAGTCTAATAGTAACTTCCGGAGGCAATCCAGTGTCATTTAACCATACATATATATCACTACTTGTCATTGAATTTGCGTCTACTTGCCAGAGAGACATTTTTAGATTTGCCTGGGCTGGTGATAAGTTTTTATTGTTCATTTCTCCTGGTTTTAACTAATAAAAATTGTTGGCAAGATAAAATGCTATTCTCATCTCTTCTCTCCGAATGAGCTGAAATATAATTAACTGTCTTAACCTTTTTTTTATTATCGACGAAATATATTAGTTCCGCAATAGGGAAAACACTTAAATACTCTGCAACAAGCTATCTTAAAAATTGGTGAGAATAGTCAAAAATACGCAGAAATAGCTAATAACTGTAATGTTACTGAGGCTCATGTTAAAATTGAAAAAAGCGAAAGTTATAGTTATGCTTTGTTGACAATTCAACCTTTGCTGAAACTGTATTTGCAGACCAATAATCAAAATCAAAAATCACTCATTTAAAGGAAATAATAAATTGACTCAAACCAACAACCTAAAAGCCATAGAATTATTTGCCGGAATAGGTGGTTTTCACTTGGGAATGAAAGCTGCAAATATTGATACTATTTGGGCTAATGATATTAGCGAACTTTGTTATCAAGTTTATCAAAGTAATTTTGGTAGTAGCTCAATAATATTAGACGATATTAATCAAATTAATTTATCAGAAATTCCAGAACACGATATTTTAACAGCAGGATTTCCCTGTCAACCATTTAGTCAAGCGGGCAAAAAAATGGGAATTAGAGATAGAGTCAGGGGAACACTTTTTGAACGAATTGTGGAAATAATCCAAGCTAAAAAACCTAAATATTTTTTATTAGAAAATGTTAAAAGAATTTTGACAATGGAAAAAGGGCATCATTTCCGAATTATTTTAAATGCTCTTGCTTCCTTAGACTATTTTATTGAATGGCGAATTATTAATCCGATAAATTTTGGTATTCCCCAAAACAGAGACAGAATTTTTATTTTTGGTACTTATATTGAATCTACTCAAAAACTTCCGTCTCTAGAAAAGTTTTCTGTATTTTTAACAGAGAATGATACTGACAGTTTACCTTGGAATGAAAATAGTGAAATAGAAAAATATATGCAGCCTATTATGAATTTCAAGAGTAAAAACCATCACTGGGGTATTGCTTATGAAAATCAAATGTCTAGTCAATCTTTACCTTTAATGGCTGATGTAAAACCCAGAAAAAAACTCAAAGATATTCTCCAAGATGAATCAGAAATAAATCCACAATTTGATTTTACTTCTGATACCCTAGAAAGAATTAAAAATAGCAAAACTGTAAATAGATATTGTAATGGTGTAGAAATATTATATAACCAAGGTGGAGGAGCGCGTCTTGGCTATACAATATTTGGCATTAATGGCGTTACTTCTACATTAACCGCTTCTACTTCTAGGCATTATGAAAGATATCAAATCGGTAATAAATTCCGTCGTTTAACTAATATTGAATATGCTCGTTTAATGGGATTTCCCGATAATTGGTGTCGAGTTGCTAAAGTTTATCACCAATATGCTTTATATGGTAATTCAGTTGTGCCAGATTGTGTAAAATGGATCTGTCAAAGAATTGGAAAACAAAACTTTAGATTTAAGCATCAATCTTGGCAACAGTTAACATTATTTTAATCCTACATTTATCAATATTTATGAAAGAACTTACCCTATCACTATTCAAAAATGAGGCAGCAATTTTTGTTAGAGATTTAAGCGCTACTCCAATTTCTGATTTGTATGGTATTACCGATGGTAAAGCAGTAGGAACTTATGTAGAGCAAGCATTCAATAACTATTTAGGAAAAAAGTATTTATATACTCCAGGTAGTGCAGCTAGTGGCATAGATTTTCCGGAATTAGAAGTAGATTTAAAGGTGACATCTATACGACAACCACAATCATCTTGTCCGTTTCGAGATGCTAGTCAAAAAGTTTATGGATTAGGTTATAATCTACTGGTTTTTGTGTATGAAAAAACAGATAACCATGAATTACGAGCAGCAAGTTTAAATATTCAAAACGCGATATTTGTAGCAAAAGAAAGAACAGGAGATTATCAAACTACACGAGGTTTAATAGAAATTATTAGTCGTAATGGTAATCAAGATGATGTAATAGGATTTTTGGAAGACCGTAATCTTCCTTTAGATGAAATAGGACGTGAAGTTTTGGCTGAGAGAATAATTAGACAACCTCCACAACAGGGTTATATTACTATCTCTAATGCTTTGCAATGGAGATTACAATATAGAAGAATTATTGATGAGGCAATAATAGGAAATGTAGTTGGAGTAGAAAATATTCTGAATTAATTTAGCGGTCAGCTATTAGGCATTAACTATCAGCTTTTTAATTATAATTTTCCACAAACTTTATTCAATTATGGCTATTCCAAAAGCTAGAAAATACAAAGACTTGCCAAATGAAAAAAGTTGTGTATAAATAACTAAAAACCCCTAATTAATACACGACTCATGCTAGAAATTATTGACCTGTTTGATGAAAACTTCTATTTAGATACTAACCCTGGTGTCGCAGAAGCAATAAATAATGGCATTATCCAAAGTAGCTTCGACCACTTTATTCGATTCGGTCAATTTGAAGGACGAGACCCTAGTATTTTTTTTGAAACTAACTTTTATTTAACCAATAATCCAGATGTTGTTCCCTTAGTTCAACAAAATTCAATTACTCCTATTCAACATTTTATTCAAGTTGGTCAACTAGAAAATCGTGACCCCAACCCTCAATTTAATACCAATATTTATCTACAAGAAAATATTGATGTTGCTGATGCAGTTCAACAAAATTTATTAACTGCCATAGAACATTTTGTTAACTTTGGCATTGCCGAAGGTCGGTTATTTTCCCAAAATTTTGTCGGTACAATATTTGATGTTGTTGTTACCAGTGCTGCTAATAATGGAAATAGTGCTGCTTTGCGTTTTGATGGTTTAACTGGTAGATTTATTAGTGAATTTACGAATGGTGGAGGATTAACTGACCCTAGAGATATTGTACGAGAAATAGATGGCTCTAATACTGTTTTAATTAATGGTGGAAATGATGATGTTTTACGTTTCGATGCTACTACAGGAAATTTCATTGAAACATTTACAGAATTTCCTGAATTAAATGGTGGAGGTTCTGTTTTTGGACCGGATAATAATTATTATGTAGGAGCGCGTTCTTTAGGAGCAATTTTACGTTTTAATGGTCAAACAGGAGATTTTATTGATGAGTTTATTCCCTCAGAATTAGTAGATTTTCCCAGGGGTTTTGTATTCGGTTCCGATGGTAATTTTTATTTAGGAAATGGTGCCGATCCGACAACAGGTGGAGGCGGTGGTACAATTATTCAATATGATGGTATCACGGGTGAGGTATTAGATCCTAGTTTTGTTAATGATCCTGAGTTGAGTCCTCTAGATGTGATAAGTGGTTTGGATGGTAATATTTATGTTAGCAGTGAGTTTCCTTTTGGTCAGGATGATTCTGTAGGTACCGTTCGTGTTTATGATATTAATACGGGAGGGTTATTAGATGTCCTTGATGCTGGTGTGGATGCAGAGGGAGTGCCAAGATTCGATGCGCCAAGGGGATTAGGTTTCGGACCGGATGGTAATCTTTATGCTAGTAGCACTGGTACTGGTAGTGTAGTTCGTTTTGATGGTACAACGGGGGATTTTATTGATGTGTTGATTGAGTTTCCTCAGTTGAATGGTCAAGCATTAAATTTCGTTCCTGCGGAAAATTAGTGTAGTAGCGTGTCTAGACTAAAATTGTGGGCAATAAACTCACCAAGAAATTTTTCACTGGTACCATTTGTGTAAATATTAGCAGTATCAATGAAATTACCACCAGCTTCGCGGAAGACTTGGTAAATTTTCTGGCTTTCTTCTTTAGACGAACCACAACCCCAGTCTTCGCCAAAAGTCATTGTACCTACAGCGCTTTTCATTTCAGTAGACCACAGTAGGGGAGTAGGGGTAGGGACGTTGCATGCAACGTCCGTACGGGAGTAGGGGAGTAGGGGCGAATTTCTGCGGAATGCTGCGCAAACGCGATTCGCCCCTACTGGGTTTTGGTTATGACGGTGTGGTTTATCCATCAGCAAAAGCGGTGTAAACAAAGTTCGGATACTCTTAAGCCACTTTTTCCTAATAATTTGTATTGCATTTTGTGTTTTGATCCTAAATAATGTAACCATTGTAATCTAATTTAATCTAGCCATATCATTCAATTTATTTTTCTTTTTATTCCCAGTCAGTTTACCTATTTTTTTCATATATGCAGCATTGAGCTTGCTAGCTTCACTTTTTGTTAACCATCCACAGTTACTTGGAAAAAATCCCTGACTTTTATCAAACCTAGTAAAAGCCATATTCTGCTCAGGTGGATTTCCAACATCTCGAAAAAAATTATTGAAGTCACGCCAGTTTTCATCAATAGTAATATCAGGTATGTATTCTTTTGATTTGGGATTTAATGCTCCATGAATTATTCTACTCCATGCTTTATAAGCTTTTGTTTTGATTAAGCTTTGTCCTGGTTTTGCTGTTTTTTTTACATCTACTCTACCTGTATGAATTCTTTTTTCCGCTGCTGTGATAGAAATATTTCTTGATTTTGCTAAGTATTCAGCAGCTTTTTTAACACTTTCAAAACAGATATTATCTATCGTAGTAGGTTTCTTATGAGAACCACCACTAACCCCTCCTTTAGATATATTATATCCGTATGGTACTAAAGTATTTAATTCCTCGATCCATTTACGTTCTTTAACTTCTAAATCTTTTTTTGTTGTGCCTTTATCAATAGCTTTAATCTCAAAAGCATCTTCTCCATATTCTCTGATAGCAGCGTGCAAAGACTGATCACTTTTTATGTAATTACCTCTTGCTTGCTGAACATGATATTCCCAACGACGCTCTAATTTTTGAACTGTTAACCCAACATATTTTTTATCAGTTATCTTATTAGTTATTAAATATATTAATCCTTGAGCATATCCAGGATTAGGTATTCTTTTAAAAGCTTCTTCTGGTGTTATTCCCTCTTTTATCCATCTTTTGATAGTTCTACTACTAGCTGGAGGTTGCAAAATCCTAATAGCTTCCTCCAAATTGGGATAAGTTTCACCAAAAACAGTTATTTGATTAATTTCACGAGTATTTCTAACAAAACCTTCTGTAAATATTTTTTCTTCAGATAATCCTGCTGCTCGTCTTTTTAAAGCTCTGTAATAATTTACATTTTTTTCATTGCATAACTTTTTAAAAGAGTTTTCTTTCTGTTTTTCTATAGAACATTTTGGACATTTTGTACCCTTCAGATGGTTGCTAGGAGTTTGAAAAAAATCACCATGTATTGAACATATAATTTTTCCCTTAGTGCTGGAATTTATGTATTCAAACTTACTGTAATCATAAGTATCTCCATGAATTTCTTGAGCGCGTTTAATAAATTTTTGAGTTAATTCTTCTTGACTTTTTATTGTCCCTCTATCTTCAATGGAACCCGATAATTTCAGAGATTGACATCTAGAACATCCTGTATGACCTTTCATGTGACTTCTAGGGTCTTGTAAAAATTTTTCACCATGTTCAATACATAAAATTTCTACCATTTCACCAGCAGGAGGAAGCGTATTAAAAAGAGAATAATCATAGCGATCGCCAAAATGCTTTTGTGACCTTTTAACAAATTCCTCTTTTGTTATTTTTTGAGACTCAAAATAACATTTACGACATCCAACACCATTTTTATGATGACCTGGTGTAATCTCAAATAATCCATGCTTAGGACATATCACTTTGATTTTAGTTGATATGTTTACATACTCCACTTTAGAGTAGTCATAATAATCACCATGAACTTTAATAAATTCAGATAATATTTCTGCCTTTGTTTTCTTTTTTGGCATAATTTTTATATCTATTGTTCTGATTTAATTTTATATATAAATATAAAATTAAATCCAAATATTTCATTATTAACTACTGTAAACTTTTCCCCATCATAAACTGAACCAAACCAGGAAATAACCGATAAGTTTCTGTTGCTAAAACAGCAGGACCTACTACTACTTCAGACTGCTTATTTTTAACAACATTCCAGATAGTTTCAGCAATATCTTTTGGCTGACTAACAAAATTAGATTCTAAAACAGAACTCATTTGTTGGCGACTAGCTTCTACTCCCGAATTATCCCCACCTCGAAATTGCGCTCTCTCCAGAAAATCACTATTAATAACTCCTGGTTGTACAGAACTAACATTAATTCCTTTTGACTCTAATTCCAAACGTAAAGTATCTGTTAATCCAGTAACTGCATATTTACTAGCACAATAAGCAGTCATATTTGGCAAAGGCATTTTTCCACCAAAGGAACCAACATTAACAATTGTGCCTGATTTTCTTGACAAAAAATGAGGTAATAAAGCTTTAATTGTATTCACATAACCGAAAAAATTGACATTCATTAACTGTTGAAAATCCTCTAAAGTTGTATGTTCCATTCCACCAGTTAAACAGATACCAGCATTATTAACTAATACATCAATTTTTTCATAGAATTCTATGGATTTTTGCACCAAATATTCTACTTGTTCAGCATCAGTAACATCTGTAGGAATAGCTAAAGCAGATTTACCAATTTCTCTCACTTCATTTGCTGTTGCTGCTAATCTATCTAACTTTCTAGCAGCTAAAACAACATTATATCCTTTTCTGGCAAATAAAAGTGCTGTTTCTCTACCACAACCTTGAGAAGCACCAGTAATTAAAACAGTTGGCAGCATAATTTTTTTGTGAATATTAAAAATTTTAGATAGGACTTACATAAATCCGGTTTATTGTTTGGGTGAGTAAGTCCTGTTTATAAGAATAAGAATTAGTTTAACACAATTTTCAGGTAAAAGAAAAGTTTATCTAAAAAGCGGGAAAAGTTATTATTTTGGCTAGAATAATTGGAGAAAAATCACTCCGACAATTCTTACTGAATAATTAAATAATTCAGGTTAAAAGCCGATCCTTTCAAGGAAAAAAAAATAATATTTCCTTATATTCAATTCCGTTACGGTTTTTCTTGAGGTAATTATCAATTATCAATTATCAATTATCCATTATCCATTAATGAATTCTACCTACTCTATAATTCCCCATTCCTTCTGAATCCTAACTACTCCCTATTCCCTATTCCCTATTCCCTATTCCCTTAACTGATAACTGTAATTACTCATCCTTTAATTTTATCCTTCCTCTCATTCTTGCCACAACTTGTAAGTCAACACTTTTATCAGTTTCATCCACAATTTCACCAGTTAATTCTTCCAACACATCCTCTAAACTTACCACTCCCGACATTCCCCCATATTCATCTAAAACAACCATCAAATGTTGACGATATTTTTGAAATTCTTTCAATAATAAATCTACCCTCAATGTATCTGGAATAAACCTAACATCTCGCATAAAATCAGCAATTTTTTGATTATCTTTTCCTTCAATCAAAGCCTTAAGTAATTCATGTTTCAAGACCATACCAAGTACATCATCAATAGAATCTCCAATTACAATAATTCGGCTATGTTGAGAACTAATAATATCTGACTTTACCTCAGCTAAAGTGGAATTACTATCTAAATAAGTAGTTGCTATTCGAGGAGTCATAATGTCAAATGAACTTTTATCATTTAGCCGAAATACTCTGCTAATCATTTCAGCTTCATCACCTTCAATTACTCCCTCCTGATATCCTATTCTAGTCAAAAACATGATTTCTGCTTCATTAGTAGTAGGTAATTTTTTTCCTTGAGTAAAAGGTGATGTAATTTTTTCCATTAACCAGACTATGGGAGTAAAAATAAAAGTTAATCCCTGTACAGGTAAAGCTATAGTTAAAGCAAATCTCATGGCATAGCGTTCCCCTAAAGTTTTAGGAATAATTTCGCCAAAAACTATTACTAAAAATGTCAAAATAGCAGAAAAAACTCCCAACCAAGCATTCCCTAAAACTGAAGCTGCAATATTACCAATTAAGATACTGCCAACAATATTAAAAATGTTATTAATAATCACAACAGTAGCAATGGGGCGGTTAATTTTTCTCTTAATTGCCCACAGTGCTAATGCTGTTGTTTTTTTAGACTGTGCTAACTGTTGTACTTTAATAGGAGAAACTGAAAGTAAAGCTGTTTCAGTAGCAGAACAAAGGGCAGAACCTATGAGAATAATTAAGACTATAATAGTTAGCTTGAGCATACTCAACTAATAATTGGATGTAAGCATTTAGCCGTCAGCTATCAGCTATCAGCTATGATTTTTGATATAGGTTTAAAGCTATATTAATTGACCTAGAATAAAATCTTACTACAAAAGTTGTTAAAATCTATATTCATCTCAAACTACCTCCCATTATTAAAAAGCTAAGAGCTGACCACGAGCTAGCTGAATGCTTACAATTGGATAAACTCAATAATACCATTTTTTATTGACTTATGAAACCTTCTAACTGGTTAATTATATTAGTTCTAACTATCGGTGTTTTGGCAATCTCTACTGGTGCAATATTAATTAGGTTGGTAAGTCGATCTGCGGGAATGAGTGGGGTAGGGTTTAGTCTGGTAATAGCTGCTTCGCGAGTGGCGATCGCCTCTTTATTATTAGTACCAACATGGTCAAAAATTCAGTGGCAAAATCTCCAAGCAGGGGCAATATTCTATGCAGGAACAGCAGGAGTTTGTCTTGCAGCTCATTTTTCTCTTTGGATTACTTCTTTATCTTATACTTCGATCGCAGCTTCGACTACTCTCGTAACAACTAACCCCATCTGGGTAGCTTTATTGTCATGGTGGTGGTTCAAGGAAAGACTTTCTCGCCAGACAGTTATTGGCATAATAGTAGCTATAACTGGAGGACTAACGATTGGTTTAGCAGATATTGGTGGGGCAACTACGGGTACTAACCCTCTTCTGGGAAATTTTTTAGCTCTCATGGGCGCTTGGACAATTAGTTTCTATATGCTTCTGGGACGTGAAGCTCAAACCAAGGGTTTTGGTCTTGGGGGCTATATTGTTGTAGTTTATAGTGTAGCTGCAATTGTATTATTGCCTATTCCGTTCTTTTCGGGTGTTGGCTACTTTGGCTATTCTGGTTTAGTCTATTTTTATTTATTATTAATGGCGTTACTGCCTCAATTAATAGGACATACAAGTTTGAATTGGGCAGTGCGTTGGGTTTCTCCTACTTTAGTTACTTTGGCAATTTTATTTGAACCTGTTGGAGCGAGTTTTTTAGGTTATTTATTGTTCGGCGAGATGCCTTCTCTAATTGTTTTATTGGGAGCAGTTATTTTATTAGTTGGAGTGGCAATTTCTGCGGTAGGTTCTCAACAAAAATAGAGATATGTAAGCATTCAGCCATCAGCCATCAGCCATCAGCTAAGAAATTGAAGGAGAGTTACAAAGTTACTGTCAAATTCCCGATCAATTTTCTATCTTTATAAGAGGACTTTAACCCAGCCTAAAGTATTCTGGTTATAGAACAGGAGGTTCCCAAACTTAAAAAGCTGTTAACGCAGTTACGACCTAGGAGGCTAGCTGGATGCTAATAGCTAAATGCTTATCAAAAAAACTTAAACTAATCCCTACATTATTCTGAGAAAATCCTATTTTGTTTCTGGAATAATCTGTTGATTTTGGAAAGTTATACCCTTAACAATTTTAACTATAAACTGTTGTAAAAATTGAATAGTTGCTCTCATACTAGAACCATGACTAACTGCCCAAATATTTGTAATTAAAGAACAGCCAGCAAATAATAAAAGAATGAATGTTTGGATTCTAACTACTCCGACAATAAACCAGCTTCCCACATGAAGGATAATCATTAAAGCATAAAAACTGGCGACTAATGCCATTAAGTTAATTTGTTTTTTGGGTCGATGGAGGACTGTAAAAATTATTGGCTGTAAACTTGCTAGTACATTCATAGGTACTAGAAATCCACAAATTGCTACACAATATAGGTGTGAAAATTCGATTATGTTATTGAAGTCGAACATTTTGTAAATTTCTCTTTAATGGTTGATTAATTCTATACTTTTATTGGAGTGTCATTTCAGCTATCAGTTATCAGTACCTCCTACTAAAGTAGAATGCTCGAAATGCTGAATTTTCTTTTTTTATCCCCTTTAAAGAGGAGGCTTGAGACCTTATTTCTTGGTCATATCAAAACTCAGAAAACAGCTTTTTATTTTTTTGTTTTTTCCTTTTTTTTAACTGAATCAGTCCAAAAATTAGTAAACATCATTAGCATTCCTCCAAGAAAGATAGTAATTGCCATTCCAGCAGGAATTACAGTTTCCCAGTCAGTTGTTTCCATGTACTTCCTAGTTCATTTAGTCAAGGGATTTTAGTAATTATACCTAATATGTTATGAACTACTATGTGATTATATTAAGATTTATAAAAAAATGTTAAGCTAGCCCAAAAAATCAAGGAAATTAAGGAATTTTTAAAGTTACTGTATGTATACTATCAAAAAAAATCTATTATAGTCAAAAATAGATTGAATAAATGTATTTTAGTTATGAAAAACACAGTTTTTTCTAGTGGACAATCTTTATCCTTATTCTTTGTTGCCTATTCCCTATTCCCTATTATCTACTATTTAAGTATCTACTCATAATTAAAATTATTTGAATTGGAGGAATCAGGTAGGGGAGGTATTGGATTGGCGAAGTACAGAATACTTTTAGTCAATTCACTTGTTGTAATTATTTTAAGTTTAATTTTGCCTACCTACTTATAAGTAAATTGCCACATTAGAGACTGTTTGTAAAATAAGTATTAAGAGAGCATTTGAGTGATTAAAATCTGAAAGGGGTAAGACTTAAAGAGATTGAAATATGTTAGATAGAGAAGTATTCGGTACATATATTCCTAGATTTTTAAGTGACGAATAGTTGTCTTGATTTCTTCCTCCTTATTCCCTATCTCCTTTTTATATTTTCTGAGAAATTCAATCTCTTACATTTAAAAATATAGAAGAGTATAAACAAATCCTAAATATTCAGGGGTATCGTCATTAATCCTGTAACAGTAATTCCAATTTTTTTACTAATATGAACAGTAACCAAATTAGTCAAGCAAATCAAGGAGATTTAGCTAACCAATATCAAGAACAAATTCATTTGTCGGGTCACATTCAACCTCACGGCATATTATTTGTTTTAAAAGAACCGGAATTAAAAATTTTACAGGTAAGTAATAATACTTTTGAACTATTTGGCATACCCGCTCAAAAATTACTAAATCAAAACTTAAGCGACTTTCTCGACCAAAATCAAATCGATACACTTAGAAAAAGCTTAGAAAATAATCCTGTATTAAAAACAGTAAATCCTGTCAAATTATCAGTTAAAAGTAGAGATAAACTTTTAGTTTTTGATGGAATAATTCATCATTCGGAAAATTTTTTAATTCTTGAATTAGAGCCAGCCATATCTCAAGAAAATCTTTCATTTTTAAACTTCTATCATTCTGTCAGAGAAGCAGCATCAAAAATGCAAGGTGCTTCTAATTTGAAAAATTTATCTCAAATAATTGTAGAAGAAATCAGAAAAATTACAGGCTTTGACAGAGTAATGGTATATAAATTTGATTCTCAAAATAGTGGTTTTGTAATTGCTGAAGACAAAATAGAAACCCTAGAACCACTATTAGGATTAAATTATCCAAGTCTAGATATTCCACCTCAAGCTAGAAAAATCTTTCAGGTAAATTGGCTCAGATTAATTGCAGATGTTAATTCTCAACCTGTAGAAATTTTACCAAGAAATAATCCAATTACTAATGAATCTATTGACTTAACTTATTCTGTTTTAAGAAGTGTCTCACCTTGCCACATCGAATATTTAAAAAATATGGGTGTCGGTGCTTCTATGTCTATATCTTTGCTCAAAAATAAAAAATTATGGGGTTTAATTGCTTGTCATCATAATTCACCGAAATATGTGCCCTATGAATTAAGAGCAGCGTGCGAATTTTTAGGACAAACAATGTCTCTAGAAATTCCTTATCAAGAAAATAACGAAGACTATAATTATCGGTTAGAGTTAAAGTCAGTCAAGAGTAAAATTATTGAAGATATTTCAACTTCATCAAATTTTATTGATGCCTTAGTTGAATGTCAAAATCAACTCCTAAATTTAGTCAGTGCTGAAGGAGCCGTCGTAATTTCTGGAGACCATTTTCATCTAGTAGGTAAAACTCCACCATTAATAGCTATTCAAGAATTAATCCCAGAGATAGAAAAACAGTTTAATCAAGAATTTTTTTCTACAGATTCTTTGCCTAGAAGTTATGAAAAATTTCGAGAATATAAAGATGTAGCTAGTGGTTTACTAGCACTTTCAATATCTTCAGCTCAAAGAATTTATATTTTGTGGTTTCGACCAGAATTCATTCAAACTATTGATTGGGCTGGAGATCCTAAACCAGTTACAGAAACAGAGTCTAATGGCGACATTCGATTATGTCCTCGGAAATCATTTGAACTGTGGAAAGAAATTGTTAAACTAACATCTGTACCTTGGAAAAAGTGTGAAATAGATGTTGCATTGGAACTAAGAAATGCGATTATTAAAATTGTACTTAAACAAGCAGATGAACTAGCAAAATTCAATTCTGCATTGCAAAAGTCAGAAGTAAGAGAAAGAGAAAAATCGGCTCAATTAGAACAAACATTAAGAAAATTACAATTGACTCAGACACAATTAATCCAAAGTGAAAAAATGTCTAGTTTAGGGCAATTAGTAGCAGGTATTGCCCATGAAATTAATAACCCTGTTAATTTTATCTATGGCAATATTGAATATGCAAATAATTATGCCTGTGAACTAATGCAAATGATTAAACTATATCAAAAGCATTATCATCCTCCTGTGGCAGAAATTGAAGCAGAAAGTGAAGAAATAGATGTAGAATTTATTATGGAAGACCTGCCTCAACTATTAAAATCTATGAAGGTAGGTACAGAGCGGATTCGTGAAATTGTCAAGTCATTACGCAATTTTTCCAGACTTGATGAATCAGAAATGAAGCTAGTTAATATTCACGAAGGAATAGATAGCACTTTACTCATACTTAATAATCGACTTACTCCTAAAGTTGGGAAAGAGATTAGTTTAATTAAACAATATGGGAATATTCCTCTGGTAGATTGTTATGTGAGTCAGTTAAACCAAGTATTGATGAATATTGTGGCAAATGCAATTGATGCTCTGGAAGAAGCACAAGCAAAAGGGAAATTTTATCAATCAAATGAAGAGGAAATTCCCACAATTAAAATTCAAACAGAAGTTAGAGAAAAAACATTTGTTAGTATTAGCATCTCTGATAATGGTACGGGGATGACAGAAGAAGTACAGCAACAAATATTTAACCCTTTCTTTACTACAAAACCGGTAGGTAAAGGTACTGGTATTGGGTTGTCAATTAGTTATCAAATTGTGGTGGAAAAACATGGTGGTCGTATCTTTTGTAATTCTCAATTAGGAGAAGGAACTGAGTTTATAATTGAGATTCCTATTCAATAGAATACTCGGAAATTTCAGACCCTGATTTAACCCTTTCT
>NZ_JBNHEQ010000315.1:0-3220 GCF_050016015.1 Dapis hubbardiae BLCC-M172 | reverse complement strand
GAGAGGGAAGTGAATTGATAATTCAGATTCCTATTCAATAGAATACTCGGAAATTCAAGACCCTGATTTAACCCTTTCTTTACTACAAAATCTGTAGGTAAAGGCATAGGAGAGGGAAGTGAATTTAGAATTCAGATTCCTATTCAATAGAATACTCGGAAATTTCAGACCCTGATTTAACCCTTTCTTTACTACAAAATCTGTCGGTAAAGGTACTGGTATTGGGTTGTCAATTAGTGATCAAATTGTGGTAGAAAAACATGGCGGTCGTATCTTTTGTAATTCTCAATTAGGAGAGGGAAGTGAATTGATAATTCAGATTCCTATTCAATAGAATACTCGGAAATTTCAGACCCTGATTTAACCCTTTCTTTACTACAAAATCTGTCGGTAAAGGTACTGGTATTGGGTTGTCAATTAGTGATCAAATTGTGGTAGAAAAACATGGCGGTCGTATCTTTTGTAATTCTCAATTAGGAGAGGGAAGTGAATTGATAATTCAGATTCCTATTCAATAGAATTCTACGAAGGGATAGTTCAGTAATTAATAATTAATAATTATCCTTTCTTAAGATAAGGAGATTGACTCAAAGGAAAATTTTTGTTTCTAAATATAATTTTTAGTTAGGGCTGGCTGATTAAATCTCAAAGTATTTACAGCTAAAAAACGAGCCTATTTTCAGCAAGAGTTGAGAAAAAAATTACTTCCCTACTCCCCTACTCCCCCGCTCCTTAAAAAAGACTTTTTCAGCAAACCCTAGTTAACTCCTGAACTTTTCAATATCTAGACAAATATGAGACAACATAACCCTACTTCAGCAACGCCAAAACTTCTGACTTCTGAATTCTGACTTCTGACTTCATAAAGGCCATCCAGCAAAATTTCTTAATATATCTTAATATATATTAAGGAAGAGTTTAAAGTTTAAGGATATGGCCGTGACTGACAACCAAACATCGAAATGGAAGGCAAGTAGATTATTCCAAACCCTAGCCTATTTTGGGGTCGTTCCCTTTATCGGTAGTGTTAAATGGTTACAAAAATTATTTGGTGAAAAGACACCTAAAGCAACAAACACATCAGAAGTCGTATTAGTAGTAGGTGCGAATGGTGGAATTGGTAAACGAGTTGTACCTAGACTACTGAAGCGGGGTTATCAAGTTCGATCGCTCGTTCGAGATGCTAAAAAAGCTCAAAAAGTTCTCGGTAAGAATGTAGAAATAGTCACCGCCGACATTACCAAACCAGAGACTCTCACCCCTGAGATATTCAAAGACGTTAGCAAAATTATCTGTTGTACAGGTACGCGAGTGCAACCCGTAGAAGGTGACACCCCAAACCGAGACAAATATAACCAAGGCGTCAAATTTTTCATGCCACAAGTTGTGGAAGACCCCCAACTGGTGGAATACGAAGGAATGAAAAATCTAGTAGCAGCAGCAAAACCACAACTACAACCAAGCAAACAAAAAATTCTATTTGACTTCACAAACCCCACCCAAGATGTCAAAGAAACTTGGGGTGCATTAGATGATGTAGTGATGGGGGGAGTCAGCGAAAGTTCCATCCGTCTCACAGGTAGTAGCGCTCTTTTCTCTGGTAATGTCTCCACAGAAAACTCCGGCGGTTTTGTCTCTGTGCGTACCCGCAACTTTGACCCCCCAATGAATTTATTGGGATATGCTGGTATTGAACTCCGGGTGAAAGGAGATGGCAAACGTTATAAATTTTTCCTGCGCTGCGAAGACAAATGGGATGGAGTTGGTTATAGCTATTCTTTTGACACCGTTTACAATATCTGGACAACTATTCGCATTCCATTTAAAGATTTAACTCCAGTATTCCGTGCGAGAGTTGTTGAAAATGGTCAACCATTTAATCCCAGTCAAATTTATTCCTACCAATTAATGTTGAGTAAATTTGAATATAACCGAGAACTTAATCCTAAATTTGCACCAGGATTTTTTCAGTTAGAAATTGAGTCTATTAAAGCTTATGGTAGCGACGAATTACCTAAATTTGTTCTAGTTAGTTCGGCGGGTGTAACTCGTCCGGGGCGACCAGGTTTAAACTTAGATGAACAACCTCCAGCAGTGAAGTTGAATGACCAATTAAAAGGTTTATTAAACTGGAAATTAAAAGGAGAAGAAGTTGTTAGATCGAGTGGAATTCCTTACACAGTAATTCGACCTTGTGGAATGACTGAACAACCAGGAGGTCAAGCTTTAATATTTGACCAAGGTGATAATATTAAGGGTATTGTTAGTCGGGATGATATTGCCGATCTTTGTGTCAAAGTTTTAGAAGAAAATAAGGCTTGCAACACAACTTTTGAGGCAAAAGGAGATAAGGAAAATCAAGCAACGGCTGAAAATTGGGAGAAGTTATTTAATAGTTTAGAAACTGATAATAAAAAGTTGCCTTTGACAGTTTAAATAAAGAATAGTCGAGTAGTAGACTGACACACTTTAAATAGTGCAATAGTAGGGGCGGGTTTTAGCTATAATTTTCATGCTTACTCTAAGATTTATATAAACCCGCCCTAATATTAGATCTGTCGAGCCAGTCCAGTAGTGGACTACTGGACTAAAATGTTACCAACCGTAGGGGCGGGTTCCCCTTTCAATTCATGAGTTTTCACATTTAATTAGATAAACCCGCCCCCAATGATATAGTGCAACGTCCTAGAAGTTTGTAGTGGACTGTTTCACCTAAAATAGTGCATTAGATTTTTTCGTATAACTGACACTCTATCCCCCCATCTCCCCATCTCCCCATCTCCCCACCCCCCCCATTTTCTATTGCAACATTTAAGATGAAACAGTCCAGTAGGGTGCATTAATGAAAATATAACGCACCAGTTTTATATTTAGGGCTTGCTGAATAAGCCTTTTCGTAGGGGAGAAGAGTCAGAACTCAGAACTCAGAACTCAGGAGTAATGGGAATTACAAAGTAGGTAGTCAGAAAAATAGTCCCTTAATTTTTCTGCCTCGCGTTACCTCAAGATGCTCACTTTTTCAGATATATCAACTGAAAAGCTGGTACTTTTTCCAGATATAAAATGGCTAAAACCTTTATATGTTAATGCTTTGATATTTAATCATCAAACCCTATTTAAAGTCAATCAGGACTTACGCAAAGGGGTGGTGGTGCATAGTAATGCTAAAGGAAGCACCGGGAGTGTGGGGAGATGGGGAGATGGGGAGATGGGGAGATGG
>NZ_JBNHEQ010000314.1:260-2226 GCF_050016015.1 Dapis hubbardiae BLCC-M172 | reverse complement strand
AGTAGTGTCAAATAGGTAGGCTGAACCACTGTCTGCTCCGTTGTCATCGTCTAGTAATGCACCAATCAGGGCAAGGTTATCCCCTAGAGCTACTGATAATCCAAATAAGTCAAATGGAGAACCGTCAGCTGCGGTAAATTTCTGGAGCAAACTGCCAGTAGTAGTGTCAAATAGGTAGGCTGAACCACTTTCTTCTCCGTTGTCATCGTCTAGTAATGCACCAATCAGGGCAAGGTTATCCCCTAGAGCTACTGATAATCCAAATAAGTCAAATGGAGAACCGTCAGCTGCGGTAAATTTCTGGAGCAAACTGCCAGTAGTAGTGTCAAATAGGTAGGCTGAACCACTTTCTTCTCCGTTGTCATCGTCTTCTGATGCACCAATCAGGGCAAGGTTATCCCCTAGAGCTACTGACTCTCCAAACAAGTCAAATGGAGAACCGTCGGGTGCGGTAAGTTTCAGTTCAAAAGCGTTAGCAGGAGCTGTCAAAGCAAGAAGTGCCAGGAGCGGACAGGAGGCTATTTTACCAATTTTGTTTAGGTTAGTGGCTTTGCTCTTAATTGCTTGTTTTTGATTGTGCATATCTAAAATTTTTCCTCTATTTGTTGCCATGAATTTGTAAGTTATATGAGGGAACACTTAACTGGTATGGAGGGAACACTTAACCCACCCCTAACCCCTCCTGGGAGGGGAGTAATATCATGTCCGGTTAAACAGTGATTAATAGTTAACTCCTGAGGACTCCGCACTCAGGAGTCACTCCTCAGGAGAAAAGAGGGAAGGAAGAAGAACAACAGGAGAAGAAGGAGAAAGTTTTTTTATAACTAATTATCCGGACATGATATAAGGGAAGAGGTATGGAGGGAACACTTAACCCACCCCTAACCCCTCCTGGGAGGGGAGTAATATCATGTCCGGTTAAACAGTGATTAATAGTTAACTCCTGAGGACTCCGCACTCAGGAGTCACTCCTCAGGAGAAAAGAGGGAAGGAAGAAGAACAACAGGAGAAGAAGGAGAAAGTTTTTTTATAACTAATTATCCGGACATGATATAATTGATAATTTCTGGATCAGAAATGAAATGCATATGTTTTAATCAGAAGCACCTACACAGAGGAGTTTCTCTGTTGTTTGTTATTAAACTTCTTTTAATCCTATATGCTCCATTTTCTGGTGTCAATAGCATTTTGCCTACTTCATCAAATCTTCATAAAACTTATGTTCTATCCCACGTTCCGCACTTCAAGTTATATGAGGGAACAGGGGAGAGTTGGGAGAGGGGGGAGAGGGGGGAGAGTTGGGAGAGTTGGGACATTTTTCTACCTTTTTCCCCTATTCTATATTCTCGATCTCCTGAGGACTGACCCCTGAGGACTGACTCCTAAAAACTTAACTAATCTATAACTGTTTAACCGGATTTGATCTGACAGCGCTTTTCATATTGATGAACCACATCGTCACAATCAAAATCCTGTAGGGACTTTTCATGGAACGTTCCTACTTATGCGGGTCAAGGGCTAACCTTGAGATAAATTTTTATTGTTATTTTTTCTGCTGCTTCTTTCGGGATAAGGCGGCGATCGCTACTGTTCCTGCTATTCCTAAGAGCGATGATGGCTCTGGTGTTGGTTGAGGGTTGATGGTAAACAAGTATGCTGAACCACTGTTGCTTCCGTTTTCATCGTCTGCTGGGGCACCAATCAGAGCGAGGTTATCCCTTAGAGCTACTGAGAATCCAAAGGAGTCAAATGGAGAACCGTCTGGTGCGGTAATTTTCTGGAGCAAACTGCCAGTAGTAGTTTCAAATAGGTAGGCTGAACCAATGTCTTCTCCGTTTTCATCGTCTCTGAAGGCACCAATCAGGGCGAGGTGATCGCTTAGAGCTACTGAGAATCCGAAATTGTCTTCTTGAGAACCGTCTGGTGCGGTAATTTTCTGGAGCAAACTGCCAGTAGTAGTTTCAAA
>NZ_JBNHEQ010000314.1:0-160 GCF_050016015.1 Dapis hubbardiae BLCC-M172 | reverse complement strand
TAGGTAGGCTGAACCACTTAATAGTCCGTTTTCATCGTCTTCTGGGGCACCAATCAGAGCGAGGTGATCGCTTAGAGCTACTGACCCTCCAAACAAGTCTTCTTGAGAACCGTCTGGTGCGGTAAATTTCTGGAGCAAACTGCCAGTAGTAGTGTCAAAT
>NZ_JBNHEQ010000313.1:12783-20430 GCF_050016015.1 Dapis hubbardiae BLCC-M172 | reverse complement strand
CCTTTATTGCGACTAATTTAGTGGGGCAAAATCTCCCGGAGGGTTCGGTATGGTTAGTTGATATTATCTTTGAAATAATAATATCCAAAGACCCTCTGACTTTCGTCCTACATCCCATAGCTACCTTTGGGATGGTTCTCTGTAACGAGAGTTTTATTGCCTTCCTGTTCGTCCACTTGTCAGCCTTTGCTGGCGGTATCGTTCCTGGTAACTGGTATTGTCCCGCTTTTAGACCAGCTTCACCAGGTTGATGTTCAGTCTCTCCAGTGTGGTCTATGCTGTCAACCCAACAACAGGGCAGATGGAATCTCACCACCAAGGAAATAAGAGTTATTCACAAGTCGAGGATGTCCTCATGTATTGACTTGGAACGGCCATTTATACCTAGCTTCCTAGTTTAGTGGCCAACGAGTCGCACTTCAAACTCAGAGTCGGGAATTTCTTCATCTTCTGGGTCAGGTAGGTCTAAATTTAGCTCTGGGAAATTATTTAGAGCTTCGGCAAGAGCTTCGGGAAATTGGGGCATTTCAGGCATAATTGAATAACATTATCGCTCATAGTGCCGAAATATTATTGCATCATTAGACTAAATAATACCAATTAATATTTGAGACAAAAGTTATAAATAATAAGTCATAAGTCTGAATTAATCTCTGAGTGGGTTTTTTCTGCGAAAATGGTCGGGGAACAGCATTTATATCATGTCTGGTTGAATAGTTATAAATTAAGTCAGGAGTCGGGAGGGAAGAGGGGAAAAAGAAAGTATAGAACCCCTGAAGGGATTTTAAAATTAGAGATTGAGAGTAGGGGAGTAGGGGAGTGGGGGTAGGGACGTTGCATAAGGGCGTCCGTACGGGAGTGTGGAGAGATGGGGAGATGGGGAGATGGGGTGTATTAGATATCTCTCACTCATCCAATCATCAAATCAATTCTTACCCATTTTTTATCAATTAATTCTCCACCAGGACTTATTTTATGGAGATACGGTTAGAGCTTCTATAAAAGGGATAAATTTTTTTATCGCGCTCTTATCCGGACATGATACTAGGGAATAGCAAAAAAATAAATTATCCAACTTTTGAACTAGACCTAATTTGTTTCGCTGCCTAATTTCCTTACTCCCTACTCCCTACTCTGTAAATTCAGGGTAATTGTATCTTTTTTTATTTGGAGTTCCCAATGATGGTGGTGCATAGTAATGGTATAGGAAGTGTGGGGAACGTGGGAAAAAAATGTATATTTTCACCATTACTATGCAGGACTACAGAGGTTTGAACCTTAATATTGGTAACTAATAACTATTAACTAATAACTGATAACTAAAATGACCTACACTTCATCCAAACAACTAAGCTTTGAAGAATTTATTACCCAATATGGAAATAATACAAGCTATGAACTTATTGACGGAGAACTAAGAGATATGCAGCCTACTGGTCCACATGAAGCGGTTGCTGGGAGTCTTAGTGGTAGAATTTATGTTGAAATTTTTCGGAATAATTTAAACTGGTTGATTCCCAAAAATTGTTTAGTAAAACCCCTATTTACTGAAGCAACTGCCCTACGTCCTGATGTGATTGTTTTAGATAAATCAGAACTAATTAAAGAACCTCTTTGGCAAAAAGAACCAGTAATTTGTAATGGTAATACTATTAAACTTGTGGCAGAAGTTGTTAGTACAAATTGGCAAGATGATTATGCTAGAAAAGTAGAAGAATATGCTTTTTTAAATATTTCAGAATATTGGATTGTGGATTTTATAGGATTGGGTGGTTTACAATTTATTGGTAATCCTAAACAACCTACTTTGACAATTTGCCAGTTAGTGAATGGTGTCTATCAGCAAAAACAATATCGTTTGGGAGAACCTATTTATTCTTATATATTTCCTGACTTACAATTGCGACTCAACGACATTATGCAAATTTAAAATGCTGATGGGATAAATATAGCTCTACGCGCAAGTCAGAAGTCAGAAGTCAGAAGTCAGAAGTCGAATTCTTACTTTAGTTATTTTGATAAAACTAGAAAAAATATTTAACTGATAACTCCCTACTCCCTACTCCCTACTCCCTACTCCCTACTCCCTACTCCCTAAATTAACATAGAGGTAGTAGCCTAATCTTGTTAATATGAGTTATTGCCTCAATCCTCAATGCCAAAATCCCCAAAATCCTGAAGGGACATTATACTGCCTCGCCTGTGGGTCAAAATTGCTGCTCAGAGAAAGATATCGGCCCATTAAACCTATCGGTAGGGGTGGTTTTGGTCGGACTTTTTTTGCCGTGGATGAAGATAAACCTTCTCATCCTCCCTGTGTAATTAAACAATTTTTACCTCAAAATACTGGCAACCCAAAAAAAGCTGCCGAATTATTTCAACAGGAAGCTGTTAGATTAGATGAACTTGGTCAACATCCACAAATTCCCGAATTATTAGCTCACTTTGAACAGGATAATAATCAATATTTAGTACAAGAATTTATCGACGGTTCTAATTTAGCTGAAGAGTCAATAAAAAAGGGTCCTTTTGATAGTAATCAAATTAAACAAATCTTGACTGAACTATTACCAGTTTTACAGTTTATTCACGAACATAAAGTAATTCATCGGGATATAAAACCAGAAAATATTATTCGTCGTAGTTCCCCTCCACAAACTACTGGATGGATGACTAATACTAATAGATTAGTATTAGTTGATTTTGGTGCAGCTAAAGTTATTACTGGAACTTCGATAATGCAGCCAGGAACAATAATTGGCAGCCCGGAATATGTCGCTCCAGAACAAGTAAGAGGTCATGCTATTTTTGCTAGCGATATCTATAGTTTGGGAGTAACTTGTATTTATTTGTTGACTCAAGTATCTCCTTTCGATCTATTTGATGTGATGAAAGATAAATGGGTATGGCGAGATTATTTGAATCAATCTATTAATAGTATGTTAGCAAGAATTATTGATAAAATGCTGGCAACTAATCCTAAAATGCGTTACCAGTCTGCTGCGGAAGTAATGAAAGAATTAAACCCAGACCTGAAACTTCCTACTATCCCTCATATTTCTCAACCCACACCATCCTCAACTAGAAGACCAACACCATCTCCAACTCCTGCTAGACGACCTATACCCACATACCAACCTCCGAAACCGCAAACAAAACAACCCACAAATTCTATTACTGCACCGCCTCATGTTGTGCAACCAACTGTTATTCCGCAACCACGACAGTCAACTTGGAAATGTGTCTTAACTTTGACCGGACATTTTGACTCGGTAAACTCGGTAGCATTTAGTCCGGATGGGGAAACTTTAGCGAGTGCGAGTCGAGATAAAACTATTGAAATTTGGGATATGAAAAAAGGTAGACGTTGGTTTACTCTCACTGGTCATGGTGACTCTGTGCAAACAGTCGCGTTTAGTCAAGATGGGGAAATGTTGGCGAGTGGTAGTCGGGATAAAACTATTGAAATTTGGGATATGAAAAAAGGCAAACGTTGGTTTACTCTTATCGGTCATTCTGACTGGGTGGATACGGTGGCGTTTAGTCCGGATAATCAAATGTTGGCAAGTGGAGGTAGGGATAAGGCGATTGAAATTTGGAATTTGCAGAAGGCGAAGCGGTGGTTTACTTTAATAGGACATGAAGACCGGGTTTATACTGTTGCTTTTAATCAAGATAGTGGAATGTTAGCTAGTGGTAGTCGCGACCAAACTATTAAAATATGGGATTTGCAAAAGGCGAAAGAGTTATCTACAATAAAAGGCCATTCTGACTGGGTGCGGTCGCTCACTTTTAGTCCAGATGGTGGAGTATTGGCGAGTGGTAGTCGGGATGGTACGATTAAGTTATGGCAGGTTTATGGAGGGGAACTTATTTCCACACCAATACAAAATTTGAAGTATGGTATGAGTGATGTTTTGTCGGTGGCGTTTAGTCCGAATGGCAAAATAGTTGCCAGTGGATATCGCAATGGGATTATTAATTTATGGGATGCTATTACTGGGGAGTTGTTGGAAACTCTGAATGGTCATGGTAGTGATGTATTTTCGGTTGTGTTTAGTCAGGATGGTAGGAGTTTAGCGAGTGGGAGTAATGATAAAACGATTAAAATTTGGCAGGTGTAAAACAGTTATCAGTTATCAGTTATCAGTTATCATTCCAGTAGGGTGCGTTAATGGAATGTAACGCACCGCCTCTTCCTTACAGCACTTTTCTAATTTATAAACCACATCGTCATAACCAAAAGCTCGTAGGGACGCCCTTATGCAACGTCCCTACATTGTGGTCTACCCAAATGAAAATTGCTGTAATATTTGGTGCGTTACGCTTTCCTTACGGAATGCTGCGCAAACGCTTTTTATGTCGCGTAGCGAAACACACCCTACAAAATTCTACTCTTGCAGTGAATAAATACGGCATAGTAATATTTGGTGCGTTACGCTTTCCTTACGGAATGCTGCGCAAACGCTTTTTATGTCGCGTAGCGAAACACACCCTACAAAATTCTACTCTGTTTCATCTTAAATGTAGGTTGGGTTTCGTCCCTCAACCCAACAACAGTCTTTCTCCCGTACGGACGCCCTTATGCAACGTCCCTACCCTACTTCCCTACTCCCTAATGTGGTATAATTGGGGGCAAATATTTTTTGTTTGTTCCCTATTCCCTATTCCCTGTTCCCTATTCCCTAAAATAAAAATATGCTACTAGAATTAAAAAGATTAACCATACCACCCGGACAAAAAGTATTACTAAAAAATGTAACTTGGCAGGAATTTGAAGAAATTATCACCGACTTAGGAGAAAGTCGTTCCTCTCGAATAGCTTATGCAAATAATACTTTAGAAATTATGGCTCCCTTAGCAAAACATGAACGTAGTAAATAAATTATTAGTGATTTGCTAAAAGCACTACTAGAGGAACTAGAAATATAATTTTTAACTCTAGGTTCCACAACTTTTAAAAATGAGCAGATGGCAAAAGGAATAGAACCTGAAAATTGTTTTTATATTGAAAATGAAGCTAAAGTTCGTGGGAAAAAACGTCTAGATTTGACTGTCGATCCTCCTCCAGATTTAGCACTATAAATAGATGTAACTTCCCGGAATCATACTGATATTTATGCAAGTTTAGGAGTAGGGAAATTATGGCGATTTGAGAAAGGAAAGTTGCAGATATATGTATTAGAAAATAACAAATATATAGAGTCAGAATTTAGTCCACATTTTCCCAATTTACTCTTAACTGAAATTATTCCCGAATATGGCGATCGCTGTCAAACTCTAGGTAGAAATCAAACCATGAAAGCATTTCGTAATTGGGTAAGAGAACAAAGATAATTTGGTAATCAATAATATAGAATCCGGATAATTACCATAGCTATGTCATTGCGACTGGAACGGAGTGGAAGGAAGCAATCTCTGCATATCCCTGAGATTGCTTCCTATCGTAGCAATGACGACTTTTCAATTCCATTTATTGTAGGGGTTTGGTTTCCAAATCCCCTTTTCCGTTGGGTTTGGAGACCAAACCCCTACAATTTTTTTTCACAAATTATTAACCACGAACTAAACCACTAAAACCTGCTACCCAGAGAGATGTTAATATCCAACCAAAAACTATATGAACCCATAAATACCATTTAAGTAAAGCACCAGTTTTTACTTTGAATAATATTAATGGAATTTCTCTACCTTTTTTAGGATTTGGCAGCCAATATGTTTGTTGATGTAGGTCAACTATAGGGATAAATGTATCTAATGAATATAACCAAAAATTAAATTCTGGATAGTCTATATCAATTTTTTTATTGTTAGTTTCTTCGCTATATGGACTGATTTCTGAAGCTGGTGAAAATAGGCATTTATTATTGGATATTGAGTTTAAACAATTCTCATAACCTGCACGAAATAAATAAAAACCACTGAATATAAAAATACTACTTAAAAGTAAAGCTCTTGTCGGTTTATAGCCATAGACAATTGTAATATCTAGAAAGTAATTCCAAAATTTACTTAATTTGTTGAGTTTTGGTCGAATGTCTCTTTCTTTATGAATTAATATTTCTGTAGCGGCATCTGGATCGCCTTCTTTTTTTAAAACTTCGGCTAATTGTTCATAAGTTTGAGGAAAAAATTCGGGTTGAAGTCTCAGCCATTTGAGGCGGGTTTTGGCATCTTTTAGAACTTTAATATTATCGTCTGTTCCAAGTTTCTGATATATGAAACCATCAAGGTTTATATTGTTTTTTTGAGGCCAACTTTCTTCGTCGTCTCTGAGGCGACCTATTCTGGCAAATTGTAGGTCTATTTTCATGTAGTGAGATTCTATTCTTTGATATTCTTGTTGAAGCAGTGATGTAATTTGATTATTATTTCTATCTGTAATGAAAGGATTTAAGAGACGTAAATATAGGGGGAAAGTTACTTTTTCTTGTTTAATTTTAACCATACTTAATGTGTCGTCAACTCTGGCACTAACTAAGTAAATATTTCCTGCAAAAGTTCCTTTATCTAATAAAATATCTCCGTCAACATTGATTCCTTCGGCAGATAAAACAGTTCCTTTTTCGTTGGAAAAGTTGCCTTTGGTGCAGTCAAGATTTCCTTTGATATTTGCTGCTGTTAAATCTACTTTACCTTCAGCTTTGAAGCCATTGGTTAGACTGATGTTAGTTTTGACTTCTATATTCTGAGCATTGAGCGCGTATTTTTCTGGATTAGAGAAATGACCTTGACTACAAGAGAGTTCACCACCAATAGTAGCTCCAGATAGGCTAACTTCTCCCTCAGCCTTGAAATCATTACTTAGAAAGACATCAGCTTTGACTTCTATATTGTCAGCATCAAGCGCATATTTTCCTTTATTAGAGAAATAACCTTGAGTGCAATCAAGTTGACTGCCAATAGTAGCTCCAGATAGGCTGACTCTACCCTCAGCTTTGAAGTCATTTCTCATAAAGACAGCACCTTTGACTTCTATAAGTTGAGCAAAGAGCGCGTCTCCTTCTTTGTTGGAGAAATTGCATCTAACACAAGAGAGTATACCACCAACAGTAGCTCCAGATAGATTGACTTTACCTTCAGCCTTGAAATCATTACTCAGATAGATATCAGCTTTGACTTCTATATTTTGAGCATTGAGCGCATCTCCTTCTTTATTAGAGAAATGAGCTTTACTACAATCAAGTTGACCACCAATAGTAGCTCCAGATAGACTGACTCTACCCTCAGCCTTGAAGCCATTTCTCAGAAAAACACCACTTTTAACTTCTATATTCTCAGCATTAAGGGCATATCCTTCTTTATTAGAGAAATGACCTTGACTACAGTCAAGTTGAGAACTAATAGTAGCTCCAGATAGATTGACTCTACCCTCAGCCTTAAAACCATTACTGAGAAAGACAGATTCTTTGACTTCTATATTCTCAGCATTGAGCGCAGTTCCTTCTGGATGAGAGAAATGACCTCCACTACAAGAGAGTTTACCACTAATAGTAGCTCCATATAGACTTACCCTACCCTCACTCTTGAAATCATTACCAAAAAAGACAGAACTTTTGACTTCTATATTCTCAGCATTGAGCGCAGTTCCTTTTGGATGAGAGAAATGACCTCCACTACAAGAGAGTTGACCACCAATAGTAGCTC
>NZ_JBNHEQ010000313.1:0-12683 GCF_050016015.1 Dapis hubbardiae BLCC-M172 | reverse complement strand
TTTGGATGAGAGAAATGACCTCCACTACAAGAGAGTTGACCACCAATAGTAGCTCCATATAGACTTACCCTACCCTCAGCCTTGAAATCATCACTGAGAAAGATAGAACCTTTGACTTCTATACTCTGAGCAATGAGCGCAGTTCCTTTTGGATGAGAGAAATGACCTCCACTACAAGAGAGTTGACCACCAATAGTAGCTCTATATAGACTGACTCTACCCTCAGCCTTAAAACCATTACTGAGAAAGACAGATTCTTTGACTTCTATACTCTGAGCAATGAGCGCATATCCTTCTGAATTAGAAAAATGACATCTAAAACAATCAAGTTGACCACCAATAGTAGCTCCAGATAGACTTACCCTACCCTTAGCCTTAAAGCCATTTTTCAGAATGATATCAGCTTTGACTTCTATATTATTAGCAAAGAGCGCATCTTTTCCTGGATTAGAGAAATGACTATCACTACAATCAAGTTGACCACCAATAGTAGCTTCTAATAGACTTACCCTACCCTCAGCCTTAAAACCATTTCTCAGAAATACAGAACCTTTGACTTTTATATTTTGAGCAAAGAGCGCATCTCCTTCTGGATTCAAGAAATGACATCTAAAACAATCAAGTTGACCACCAATAGTAGCTCCACCTATATTTACTCCACCCTGACTCTGAAAGCCATTTTTCAGATATAAACTGCCCCTAACTTGAATCAACTCAGCATCAATACCAACAACATGACCACCATTAAACTTGATTTCTTCTACCTTCGCTCCCCTGAGAATAATTTTTTCTGTAAACACACATTCAGTGAAATATAATAAACTTTCAAACTTAACAAACTCAAGATTTAATTCCCCCGAAATTTTAGCTCCACGAACCTGTAAACCATGATTAGTAAAATATTTAAAAGCTTCCACATCTGTACATAACCAGTAAATAAACTTAGCTGGTAATGTTCTTTCTCCCAATGATTCTGCTGTAGCTCTATTATTAAATTCCTTTTCTTTAATAATGGCTGTTAATAACTGTTTTAACTCTTCTGGATGTTCTAAAATTTCTAACTCCTTTAATTGTTCTAAACTTAAATCTTCCAAATCTTCTAACTTTTCTACATCTTTTAACTCTTTTAACAGTTTTAAATCTAATTTTTTCTTAAGAAAAATAAGTTTTTTGGATTTAATTTGATAATTAGCTACTTCTCCTTGAACAATAGCTTTTAATAACCTTTTCTCAACTGAAGTAAGTTCTTCTTTGTATCTCTGCTTGGCTAATCTAAATAAATTTCTAAGTTTGTCGTCCATAACTTTTCAGATTTTAGGAATAGGAATATCGTTAATATTGTATAGCAGTTCTTTAATCTATGAAGTACAGTTTTAGATCTCTGCTTAGGGCGGGTTTATATAAATCTTAGGGTAAGCATGAAAATTTCCACTAAAACCCGCCCCTACTATTGCACTATTTTAGGTGTGTAACAAACCTGTAAATTTTCTAACATAAGGCGCCCGAAATCCCAAAACAATATTCAAATTATTTTTTACTTATTTTTAATTATCTATGTTTGTAGTAGGGCTTTAGCCCTTTCAACCTTAATTTTAGGGCTGAAGCCCTACTACGAGCTATAATCAAAAAATCTCAATTACTATTATCCATCATGTCTGAAACAGCAGAACAAATTCGCATCTATGGCACTGTGCAAGGTGTCGGTTTTCGCCCTACTGTCTACCGCATTGCTAAAACATTGGGGTTGCGTGGTGAAGTCAGTAATGACGGACAAGGTGTTTTAATTAAAGTTGTGGGCGATCGCTCTACTATTAACCAATTGATCGAAAAAATTCATTCTGAACGCCCTCCACTTGCCCATATTGAAACCATTACGCGCCACCCCCTGGAAAACGCAAATTTCCCAGAATTTATCATCGCCTCCAGCACCAACAACAACGTTCGTACCCAAATAGCCCCCGATGCTGCCACCTGTTCCAACTGCAAAAGTGAAATATTCGACCCTTTGAGTCGGTGTTATCGTTACCCATTCACCAACTGTACCCACTGCGGACCCCGCCTCAGTATCATCAAAAAATTACCTTATGACCGCAAAAATACGACGATGGCAGATTTTAACCTTTGCTCAGAATGTCAGCAAGACTATTCCGATCCCCTCAACCGTCGCTTCCACGCTCAACCTACTGCTTGTCATGTTTGCGGACCGAAAGCTTGGTTAGAAAGAGCGGATGGTAAACCTGTAACTGCGGATATGTTTTCAATGTTGGATGATGTGGATGCGGTTTGCACTCTCATCCAACGAGGAATGATAGTTGCTATCAAAGGGTTAGGCGGTTTTCATCTTGCTTGCGATGCCACAAATGAGGAAGCGGTGCAAAAATTACGTCTTCGCAAACGTCGCCCGGATAAACCTTTAGCGTTGATGGCGCGAGATATTGAGATGATTTCTGAATATTGTCATATTAGTGAGATGGAACGGAAATTACTCGAAAGTGTAGCAGCTCCCATTGTGTTGTTGGAAAAAACTATTGCGCAACAGTTAGCACCCAGTGTTGCACCCGGACAAAATACTTTGGGTTTCATGTTGCCATATACGCCATTGCATCATTTAGCCTTGCGCCGTTTAAATGTTCCCATAGTATTAACAAGTGGCAATTTTTCTGATGAACCTCAGTGTATTGATAACGAAGAAACGCGGGAGAAACTATCAGAAATTGCTGATTATTTTCTCATACATAATCGCCCAATTTTTAATCGGGTTGATGATTCTGTGGTGAGAGTTATTAAGGAAGTGCCTCAGGTATTACGTCGCGCCCGTGGTTATGCTCCTGCTCCGATTAATTTACCTCCAGGATTTTCGGATATTCCTCCTATTTTGGCAATGGGAAGTGAGTTAAAAAATACTTTTGCTTTATTGCGGGATGGTCAGGCTATTTTGTCTCAACATATTGGAGATTTAGAAAATAATTTGGCTGCCACAGCTTATGAAAAAACTTTGAATCTTTTTTTAGGTTTATTGGAGGCAGAACCGAGTGTAATTGTTGTGGATAAACACCCGGAATATTTATCAACAAAATTGGGGAAAGATTTGGCTGCTGCTAATAATTTAAAAATAATTGAAGTTCAGCATCATCATAGTCATATTGCAGCTTGTATGTCAGAAAATGGATTAGATATTGATTGTCAGCCAGTTTTAGGAATTGCTTTAGATGGATTAGGTTATGGGGAAGATGGAACTCTTTGGGGCGGAGAATTTTTATTAGCAAATTATCACGGGTTTGAACGTTTAGGAGCTTTTAAACCTGTAGAAATGATTGGAGGGGAACAAGCTATTTATCAACCTTGGCGAAATACTTATGCCCATTTGGTCGCTGCTTTTGGTTTAGATTTTCTTAAGGATTACCAAGATTTAGAATTATTTAATTTTTTCCAAACAAAACCTCTGGCCACCCTTAATCAAATGCTGGAAAAAGGGATTAATTCTCCTGTGGCTTCTTCTTGCGGACGGTTATTTGATGCGGTGGCTGCTGCTATTGGGATTTGCCGGGAATCATGTAGTTATGAAGGCCAAGCTGCTATAAATTTGGAGGCTTTGGCAACAGAGTATTTATTAAATGATGCTGAAGAAATTGAGGGTTATAAATTTGATATGTTAAATTTAGATATAGATAGTAAATTCCCTCTTACTTATCTGGTGCCACAGCCGATGTGGCAATCCTTACTGATAGATACAAAACAAAGTGCTACTCCGGCTCTGATGGCAGCTAAATTTCATCAAGGATTGGCGATCGCTATTTCTGAGATGGTAGCTGAATTTCATCAGAGTTGTGAGTTTAATAAAGTCGCTTTGACTGGAGGAGTATTTCAAAATAAATTGTTACTTGAAGGAGTGAGCGATCGCCTAACTAAAATGGGCTTGGAAGTGTTGACTCACAGTCAAGTTCCACCTAATGATGGGGGTTTATCTCTGGGTCAAGTAGCGATCGCTGCTGCTAGACTTGGAGTAGGGGAGCAGGGGAGTAGGGGAGTAGGGAGGTAAAATTAAAATATTGCCTACACTGCATTGATGCACCCTCTAGCAAATCAAAGAATGGATAAAAAAATTTGTTTTGATTTTAGTAAAAGTTTAATTAATTGAATAAAAATGTGTTTAGGTATTCCCGGTCAAATTACAGAAATAACTAATGCCGAGCAGAAGTTGGCAATGGTTAATATTAGTGGGGTAAAACGAGAGGTTAATATTGCCTGCATAGTTGATGAAGAACATCCGGTTGAGTCTTGTGTTGGCGACTGGGTGTTAGTTCATGTAGGTTTTGCCATGAACCGTTTAGATGAGGAAGAAGCAACAGAAACTTTGAAATTATTGCAGGAAGTTGCTGCGGTAATGAATTAAAACGTAGTGGAGTGACACACCTTAAATGGTGCAATAGTAGGGGCGGGTTTTAGTAGAAATTTTCATGCTTACTCTAAGATTAAGTAAACCCGCCCTAATGCACAAATTATTATATTTATTTCTGACAACTGATAACTGATGTAGGTTGGGTTGAGGAAAAGTTTTTGCTGGCGCATAACTCCGTTAACGGCTCTGAGCCGATATGTTTGCGGAGCATTCCGTCAGGAAAACGCTGCTCGATATAAAAAGCGTAGCTTATCCGCAGGATAAACCCAACATATTGTTATATTTATTTCTGACAACTGATAACTGACAACTGAAAAAACTGATATGAAATACGTTAAAGAATTTCGCGACCCCGACAAAGCGCAAGGTTTAGTAAGAGAAATTGATAAACTCAGCCAAAAATTAGGATACTCCACGGAACACCCACTAAAAATAATGGAAGTTTGTGGCGGTCATACTCACTCTATTTTCAAATATGGCATTGAGGAAGTTTTACCTAATAATATTGAACTAATACATGGCCCTGGATGTCCGGTTTGTGTGATGCCAAGGGGTAGATTAGATGACGCGATCGCTCTGGCAGAAAAATTAAACGTTATTTTTACCACTTTTGGTGATGCGATGCGGGTGCCGGGTTCCAAAAAAAGTCTGTTGCAAGCAAAAGCTCAAGGTGCAGATATTCGGATGGTTTATTCGCCCCTGGATAGCTTGAAGATAGCTAGGGAAAATCCAGACAAAGACGTTATTTTCTTTGGTTTGGGTTTTGAAACTACTGCTCCCAGTGCTGCTTTAACTATTTTGCAAGCAGAAGCAGAAAATATTTACAACTTCAGCGTTTTCAGTAATCATGTTTTAGTTGTACCCGCACTAGAAGCATTACTGAGTAACCCAGATTTAGAATTGCAAGGTTTTGTCGGGCCTGGTCATGTGAGCATGGTTATTGGTACCGAACCCTACCGCGTGATTTCCGAGAAATATCAGAAACCTTTAGTTGTATCAGGATTTGAACCTCTGGACATTTTGCAATCTATTTGGATGTTGCTACAGCAAATGTTAGAAGGTCGTTGTGAGGTGGAAAACCAATATAGTCGCGTGGTGAAAGAAAGCGGTAATAAGGTGGCATTGGAAGCAATGAGCAAAGTATTTGAAGTGCGAGAGGAATTTGAGTGGCGTGGTTTAGGAGAAATTCCTGAGTCTGGGTTGAAAATTACTGATGCTTATGCCTATTTTGATGCTGAAGTTAAGTTTTGTGTGCCTAACAAAAAAGTTGCTGACGCTAAAGCTTGCCAATGTGGGGAAATTCTCAAAGGTGTGTTGAAACCTTGGCAGTGTAAGGTATTTGGTACTGCTTGTACTCCAGAAAATCCTATCGGCACTTGTATGGTTTCGTCTGAAGGTGCTTGTGCTGCTTATTATAAATATGGTCGGTTGTTTAAGAAGGAAGAAGGAAGAAATAAGAAGGAAGAAGGTAGTGTATTAAGCATTAATATGAAATAAGGAAAAAAGCAAAGTAGTTTGAAAAATATGTCACCAGTCAGTGTTTTTAAACTACTTTTTTTTACTTAGAGACTGTTTGTAAAATAATTATTAAGAGAGCATACGAGTAACTAAAATCTAAAAGTGCTAATACTTCAAGGGATTGAAAGAAGGTAGATATATAAGTATTCAGTACATATATTCCTAGATTTTTAAGCGACAAATATTTGTCTTGATTTCTTCCTCCCTATTCCCTATTGCCAGTTAAGTGTTCCCTATCTCCTTTTTATATTTCCTGATACATTCAATCTCTTATACTTTATATATTCATCAATTAGAAACGAGGAAAAAATTATGCCATTTATCACTATTCAAATTGCCGACGGTCACTCCGTTGAATTAAAACGTAAACTAGCAAAAGCTGTTACTGATACAGTTGTTTCTACTTTAGGAACAAAACCAGAATGGGTGACAGTTCATATCGACGAATTTAGTAGAGAAAATTGGGCAGTCGGCGGTCAACTTCATATTGATAAACATCCAGGTCGCCATGCAGAAAAAGTAGAAAATAATAGTTAATTTTTCTGGTGAAAATTGGCAGTTAATCTGAAGTAAGTAAGCAATTAATTATTTGAAAATTGCCGTCTAAAAATTATGGTTAAAACAGAAATAGTAATCAGAGAGGCAGTTCCCATTGACATAAAAGCTATTATGGAATTGCTTTATCTAAAAGCAGAATTTGACGGCTGCCCCGAATCTCTCAAAGCCACAAGCGAACAACTAAATAAGGATCTATTCTGCACAAATCCTCTCACTTCAATTTTATTAGCTGAAGTGGGAGGTCAACCTGTAGGTTTCGCTAGTTACCATCGAATTTATTCTACATTTTTAGCTAAACCTGGAATTTGGCTAGATGATTTGTATTTAAAAGAAGAATACCGAGGTCAAAAAATTGGTAAAACTTTAATAACTCGTCTGTATCAAATAGCTGAAAAAACAGGTTGCGGTAGAATTGATTGGACTGTAAATATTAATAACTCTCAAGGTATTAACTTCTATGAAAAAATGGGAGCCAATATTATAGAAAAGGTGAGATTATGTCGCCTGGAAATTCAATAATCAAGAAGTAATGTAGGTTGAGTAAAGTAAACTAAAATACACCTAATTTAGTAATGATTTAGATATTAAACGTCAGGTTGAAAATTTGAAAAAATATTATCGTAGATAAACTAATAAATCTAAAAATAAGCGATCTTAATAAAATTAATATTTAATATGACAAACTCTCTCTCCAACGAACATATCCAACATCCTTTATTTAAAAAAATCGAACAAGCGCGACGTCGCCCGACAAAAGTGCGCGACACCAACATTACCCTAGCCCACGGTAGCGGTGGTAAAGCAATGCGCGACCTCATAGAAGATATTTTTGTCGGCAACTTTGACAACCCCACCCTATCTCAACTAGAAGACCAAGCAACATTCGATCTAGCAACTTTTACTGCTCAGGGAGACAGACTTGCTTTTACCACGGACTCTTATGTAGTTGACCCCATCTTTTTTCCTGGAGGCAATATCGGCGAACTTGCAGTCAACGGTACAGTCAACGATCTAGCGATGAGTGGAGCAAAACCTCTATATCTCTCCTGCGGAATGATTATTGAAGAAGGTTTCTCCGTTGACTCCCTCCGAGAAATAGCAAAAAGTATGAAAGTTGCAGCAGATGTCGCCGGGGTGAAAATTGTCACTGGAGACACAAAAGTTGTTCACCGAGGTGCTGCGGACAAATTATTTATCAATACTGCGGGGGTAGGTGTCATTCGTTCGGGCGTTTCCATTTCTGCTCAAAATCTCCAACCAGGGGATGCCGTTATTGTGAATGGTTATCTTGGAGACCACGGAGCAGCTATTACGATCGCCCGTGGAGACTTAGCTTTAGCAACGGAAGTGGAAAGCGATACTCAACCTTTGAATGGTTTGGTGGATACTATTTTGGATGTTTGTCCGGAAGTTAGGGCGATGCGAGATGCTACCCGTGGGGGTGTAGCAACAGTATTAAATGAATTTGCCATGAGTTCGGAAGTGGGGATACGACTTTTTGAATCTTCTCTTCCAGTGCGGGAGGAGGTGCAGGGAGTCTGTGAAATTCTCGGTCTCGACCCTTTGTATTTTGCAAATGAAGGTAAGTTAGTGACAGTGGTGCCAGGAGAAAAGGCGGAAACTGTGTTGGCAGCGATGAAGTCTCATCCTGCGGGTATTGATGCTGCTATTGTGGGGGAAGTCATTGCTTCTCCCCCTGGAATTTTGTTGTTGCAAACTACATTCGGCACCGAACGTATTGTGGATATGTTAGTGGGAGACCAACTACCGAGAATTTGTTAGGGAGATGTCGAGATAGGGAGATGGGGAGATGGTTTCTTTCTTACAGCGGTTTTCATTTGAATAGACAACAGTAGGGACGTTGCATACAACGTCCCTACAGGGTTATCATTTTTTTAATGTGGTTCATTGAGCTGAAAAGCGCTGTAATACCCAATTTAAATGCGTCTTATATAAAATCCGGTTATACAGTAATCGCAAAATTATGTCATTTTAATACAGATATTCTATTGAATACTAATTAAAAAATTCAATAGTTCAAAATCTTTCTTTCTTCTGACTCCTGACTCCTGACTCCTGACTCCCTACCTATACGATAAGTAATTACCCGGATTATATATTAGCTTATCAATTCTTGAAGTTCAAAACCTCAATATTTAAAGAACATGAAAACTTTTTTTGATGCTAAAATTGAGATTATCGAACTTAATAAATATCAAGAACGTCCTGGATTTTCTGATAAGTATCATCTGGTTAATTTTTTGCTAAACTCAGATGGAATAAATTCATTTGAAGTTAATATTTGGGTTCATTCTAATTATCCAGAAGCAGAAATAATTAAAGTTGCTAGAACTTTTTTAAATCGTCGTTTACAAGATTTTGTGGAATTAACAAGTGAGGAGATTTATACATCTGATGAAGTTGATGCTTTCTGGCAGTCTGTAAAACCTGAAAATTTTTGAAGTAAAAAGGAATCTAATTGATTAGAATTTTCTGTTTTGATTTAATCGCAAATAAGGAAAAAAATTATGTCTACATTACCAACACAAACAAATATTGAATCATCCCCCAAAAGTTTCACAAATCAACCAGAAGATTTTGAATTTGTAGAACCAGATATTAGTGATGTTATTACTGAGGATGATACTCCTGTGGATAATTTAATTACTGAGAAACAACAACGACTATTAACTACTACTTTATACAGTTCTTTTCAAACAGACTTACCATTTTTAGCAACTTCTAATGTCGGACTTGTTTATAGTGAAAAAATACCACCCCTAGTACCAGACATTCTCCTCAGTTTACGAGTCAAAGTACCGGAAGATTGGAGTCAAAAACAGAATCGTTCTTATTTTGTATTTTCTTTTGGTAAACCTCCAGAAGTAGCTATCGAAATTGTCTCTAATAAAATCGGTAATGAACTAGGTATTAAATTACAAGATTATGCTTTTGCTGCAGTTGGTTATTATGTCGTTTTTGACCCACTTAAACAACTTGGGGAAACTATTTTACGAGTATATGAATTACGAGGTAATAGTTATGTAGAGCTAGGAAATTTCTATTTGTCTCAAGTGGGATTGGGTTTAACAATTTGGCATGGTATTTTTGAAGGAAAAGAATATGATTGGTTGCGCTGGTGTGATGATTCGGGGAATATTTTGTTAACTGGAGATGAACGAGCTGAACAGGAAAAACAACGAGCTGACCGACTAGCAGAAATTCTCAGGGAAAGAGGTATTAGCCCTGATGAAATTTTGTAATTAAAAAATGTAGTGGGCGATCGCATACTACTGACATTTTTTTGAGAAATTACTGTTTTTTTCACTCAATATCAATCGTCTTTAACTAATTTTTTGAAGTTAAAAACCATCTGTCTATTTCTGATATTTAAGCTTAAAAATTACCTGAAAAACTGAAAAAATATTGTAAATATGCACGAATTAGGAATCACTCAAAATATTGTTGCCATCGTTGCTGAAAACGCTGGCGACAAAACTGTTAAACGAGTCACTTTAGAAATAGGTGAACTTTCTGCCATTATGGCAGATGCTATTGAATTTTGTTTTGATGTTTGTAGTAAAGGTACAGTATTAGAAGGGGCAACTTTAGAAATTATCAAAATTCCCGGTTTAGGAAAATGTCGTCAATGTGGAACAGAAATTCCTCTGGAGCAACCATTCGGCGTTTGTCATGTTTGCAACAGTGTTGAACTTGATATTATTCAAGGTCAAGAACTGAAAATTAAGGAAATGGAAGTAGAAGAATTATGTGTGTAATATCAAAAGACTTATCGGAAACTTACAGTTAACTACTTCAGGGTTTCTCATTCAGTTAAATCTACATTCCCCAAAGCAAATTTTCAGTATATTTTTTTAAAAAGACTTGAAGAAAACGAATGGGATAAATTTTCTAAATAATTTGGTTTTCCTAGATAGAAATTAATAAGATTTTAAAATCGTGGCCTGAAGAATATCAGACAAATATTTCCAGACTAACTTAATTATAAAATCGTGAAAACAGACAGTATTTTCTATCAAATATTTCTCAATTTTCCCACAATTTTCTTTGAACTAATAAACCAACCCAATACCAATACTCAAACTTATGAATTTACCTCCCGTGAAGTCAAACAATTATCTTTCCGTTTAGATGGTTTATTCTTACCAACTGACAATAACCCTAATAAACCTTTTTACCTCGTTGAAGTCCAATTTCAACCAGATGATAATCTCTATTATCGTCTATTTGCCGAATTATTTCTCTTTTTACGACAATATCAACCCCCCAATCCTTGGCACATAGTTGTTATTTATCCCAGTCGTAATATCGAAAGGCAACAAAATCAGCACTTTGGCAATATTTTAGCCTCAAATCAAGTCCAACGGATTTATTTAGATGAATTGGAAGAAAGTGTAAGTGGTTTATTGGGGATAGGAGTTGTTAAACTGGTAATTGAGCCAAAAATTCAAGCAATTAATTTGGCTAAATCTTTAATTTCTCAAGCTCAAGAGGAAATTATTGAGCCAAAGATTCAAGAAGATTTAATTAATCTAATTCAAACAATTATTATTTATAAGTTACCCCAAACAACTAGAAAGGAGATTGAAGCAATGTTAGGTTTAAGTGAATTGAAAAAAACTAAAGTTTATCAAGAAGCTTTAGCTGAAGGTGAAGCTAAAGGTGAAGCTAAAGGTAAAGAAGAAGCAAACTTAAAATCTGTATCTAAGATGATTCGTTTAGGTTTAACTTTAGAGACTATTGCTGAATATTTAGATTTGCCTTTAGAGGAAGTTCAAAGATTAGCAAAACTGACTGAAAACAGAGATTAAATTTTTTTTAATTTAATTAAGTAGGTAGACGCGAATCAACTTCACTATATAACCAAATGTTGGTGCGGTTGAGACCCTTGAGATTGCTTCCTTCCACTCACAATGACGTACTTGCAAATTTTCCCACTTACCAAAAAATGAGGTCCAAAGCCTCCCCTTTTAAGAGGATGAAAAAAATGTTTAATATCAAATCCGCATAGAATAAAAGGTGTTAACTATATATATACACCTTTTTTTTAACCCGGATTTGGTATAACTCAGTATTTCAAGCCTCCGAGTTAAGTCGGAGGTACTGATAACTGTTAACGCAGTTCCTCTGCAAGAGGCTAACTGATAACTGAAATGACCTACTTATAATCAAAAATCAAAAACAATAAATCAAATAAATGGAGATAAAAAAATTATGTGTGTAACTTGCGGTTGTTCCGGTAATAATGAAATTACTATTACTAATTCTCAAACAGGAGAAAAAAGGACAGTAGATAAGCATCATTCCCATACCCATACTCTCCCAGATGGCACTGTTATTACTCATACTCATTCTGATAATCATACTCCTGAACATCATCATCACGAAACGGCAGAAGTTCATGCTAAAATGCACCAAACAACTATTAGTTTAGAACAAAAAATTTTACAGAAAAATGACATGATAGCTGCCCAAAACCGAGGCTGGTTTAAAGGTCGAAATATTCTGGCATTAAATTTAGTTAGTTCTCCTGGTTCTGGCAAAACAACTTTATTAACTCGAACTATTAATGATTTAAAATCTGAATTGACTTTTAGTGTCATAGAAGGAGACCAAGAAACTATTAATGATGCGGAAAAAATTCGCCAGACTGGCTGTAAAGTTGTGCAAATTAATACTGGCAAAGGCTGTCATTTGGAAGCAGCAATGGTAGAGAAAGGTTATACAGAATTAAATCCTCCTTTAGATTCAGTTTTGATGATTGAAAATGTGGGGAATTTAGTTTGCCCTGCTTTATTTGATTTAGGAGAAAATTGTAAGGTAGCAATTCTATCAGTTACCGAAGGAGAAGATAAACCGATTAAATATCCCTATATGTTTCGGGAAAGTGAAGTAATGATTCTGACGAAAATTGATTTATTGCCTTATGTACAATTTGATGTGAATCTTTGTATTGAATATGCAAAAAAGGTAAATCCTAATATTAAGATTTTCCAGGTTTCTGCTATTAGTGGGGAAGGTTTAAATGAGTGGTATGAATGGTTAAAAAGTTAAATTATTCTCTTTCGAGAATAAAGTAATCTAAATATTTTTTCCTCATACATAAGAAACCGGGTTGATGGGAAGTAGATGTTAGTATGGTGAGCTATTTAATACAAACCCGGTTTCTCTACTTTTTGACTAAATC
>NZ_JBNHEQ010000312.1:9287-13104 GCF_050016015.1 Dapis hubbardiae BLCC-M172 | reverse complement strand
GAGTGAGGCACAATTATAGTCAAACTCAAAAGTTAAAAGTTAGATTTGACTGAGGCTGGAATTAGACAGAAAAATTAGACTAGACTAGAGGTAATTCCTAAAACTATAGCGCTATAGTATTTATTAAGTTGAGAACTAAAAACTCTGACAGTAATCTGGGAAAGAAAATCAAAGAGACAAATAATTAAGGGACAAACCTACTAATTCATCAATACAACAAAGTCCTCCTGAGAGAGCAAGTGCTAATTCCTGCGTGTTAGAGAATAACAACACAATTCAGTATAAGATAGACTATTTAAAATAGTAATATCTAAAATAAATATGGTTTTTAATTGGTTCCGTCGTAAGTATAATGACAGTTCAGACAAAACTTCAAAGGAAAAACCTGAACCTAACAAAGAAAAAGAAAAAGTAGAAGCAGAAGTTGAATCACAAGAAAAATCAGCGCAGGAGTCCACACAGAGTACAGAGGATTATTTGAGTTGGGCAAAAGCAGCCTACAAAAATATTCAGGAACAGAAAAAAACTCAAGTAGTATCTCAAACCGCTACAGATACTGTTGAAACAGAGGAAAAGCTAGAAAATCAAACACCTGCAACAACAGCAAAAGTTGAGCCAAGCATATCAGAGCAGCTCAAAGCTGAAGAACAAGAAGATATTGTAGTAGAAAAAACAGAATCTACATCTACAGACACTCAGCCTGAAATAATCCCAACTGTAGGGGAAACAACCCCTAGTGAAGTAAAAGCCCCAGAATTAGAAATTCCAGTAGAGTCAAATTCAGTAATAGAAGAAACTGCTCCAGTAACTCAAGCATCTGAAGAGTTACCTTTCTGGGCAAAAGCTCAAGCAGAAAGACAAGCTAGAGTAGAACGTCTCAAAGAAACTGCCATAGAAGAACCAGAACCAGAAATTCTCCAGCAAACAACTGTAGATTCTGAAATAGAAGAAATAGACCCCCTAATTCTTGATGAAGCATTTCTTTGGTCAGCAGAAGTTTTAGCAGGTCAAGGTCGTCGCCCAGATCAAGTTTCTGCCGAAGAAATTTCTTGGCTGAAGAAATTACGACAAGGCTTAGATAGAACTCGGCGCAACTTGCTCAACCAATTGAGGGCTATTGTAGGTCAAGGACCTCTGAATCAAGATGCAGTCATGGAAATAGAGTCCATGTTACTACAAGCTGACGTTGGAGTAGAGGCTACTGATTATATCATAGAAACACTACAAAATAAATTGCGAGAAGAAGCTTTACCTCCAAAAGAGGCGATCGCTTATTTGAAAAAAATCTTACGAGATATTCTGGATGAGCCATTCAAAGACTCGGAAATAGCTAGTCCCGCATATAACTTAACTTTTGTCCCAGAAAAGGATATTTTAAATATTTGGCTCTTGAATGGTGTAAATGGAGCTGGTAAGACTACAACTATCGGTAAAATTGCTCATTTAGCTACCAAGTCAGACTACAGATGTTTAATTGCAGCAGCAGATACATTTCGAGCTGCGGCAGTACAACAGTTGACAATCTGGGGACAACGGAGTGAGGTAGAGGTAATTGCTAATCCTGGTAAAAATACTGATCCAGCAGCCATAGTTTTTGATGCTATAGTAGCGGCTCAAACCAGAAATACAGAATTACTACTGGTAGATACAGCCGGGAGACTGCAAAACAAGAAAAATTTGATGGACGAACTGAGTAAAATTCATCGCATAGTAGAGAAAAAAGCACCAGATGCGGTGGTAGAATCCCTACTGGTGTTAGACGCTACACTTGGTCAAAATGGTTTACGGCAAGCAGAAGTATTTGCCAAAGCTGCTAAACTGAGTGGGGTAGTATTGACAAAACTCGACGGAACTGCTAGAGGTGGTGTTGCACTTGCTGTTGTCAAGCAATTGGGTCTGCCTATTCGCTTTATTGGTGTGGGAGAAAGCATAGAAGACCTCCGTCCATTTTCTAGTTATGAGTTCGTTGAAGCTCTTCTCAGTGGTTAAAGATTTATTGCTTTTACCATTGAGAATGGGCAACTGCAATAGCAGTTGTGAAAAAAATCTATATTTTTGTCGGTTCAAGTATTTTGGCTGGGTAGCATCAGAGTATTTTCATATTCGGAGGAGAAGTTAGGAATTTTTTGCTTGGTCTGCTGACCAGGCAATTGGAGTATTTATCATTGTTTTTGAAACTATAGGAAACAGAGACAATTAAACTCAATATTGATATTACTTTCACTAGCTTGGTTTTTATCTATTTGGATAACTAAATTAGCTATAAAGTAGTATCTAGAACAGGAAATATAGCTGAAGTCAGAAGTAAGTAGGGGGGAATGGTCATTTCCCCGTACATTATTCCTGTAACTAAGTTTGACAGTTTAAGAATGTTCTCATAGTAATTGCGACTGCTATAGATAAAATTTCTTCTAGGAAAACTCTTGAATATTACATCCACTGAAACAACTATTAATTTGATTAGCTAAAATCATTTTTATCGGGTGATTATAGATATGCAATTAGTCATATTTGATATTATCTGGTAATTTAACTCTAAATGACTGTTTTAGCTTTAACTGAAGTTTTATAGGGAAATAGAGTCTAGGAAAACTAAAAATTTGAATGTTAAATTACACAAAATGCTTAGGTCTAAATCTCAGTAAAATGATTCAATAATTAAGAATGCGCGAATTAAGAATTTAGAATTACCTCTCCTTGAAAAGGAGAGGATTGACAAACAGGAAAATTTTTATTTATTATCCCCTTAAAAGGGGAGGCTTTAAACCACAATATTTCGGTAATACGAGCTAAAAAAAAAATTTTACAAAGTAAGTATTTCGGCACCGGAATGCTCCGCAAAGATATATTAGCTGTCAGTATTGACCAATAAAAATGAAAGAGGGGGGATTTTTATGGATATCTAAAGTTAGCTGATTTTCTGTTAGTAATAGATTGAAATTTTAGCTCAATCTATCAATAATTATCCTTTGTCAGGAACCTATAGTGCTAAATCAAGTTATTCTAGGCTAGTTACTTAAATTTCTCCATCTTCTAAGGATATTTAGTATGAAACTGATAGCTGAAGTATGAATTCTTAGGTTAGAAATACTAATAAGATGGTGTCAAACTTAATTCATAATCCTAGAAGATAAATATTGACTGACTAGCTAAAACCTACTAATTAACATCTAATACTTAATAAGTGGTCGTGCAAAATTAATTACACATCTATAAAAACTGAATTCTTAGACTTACTTATAAAGACCACAGAGAATCGGAATAGGTAAACAATTTTGCTGAGATACTTACCTAAAATTAATTTGTAACAATCATTTCTTAGGCTTGGTATGAGCCAAAGCAAAAATGAATAATTTTAATGTAGATTTGCTCTAAATCAAACTGCCAAAAATATTATTGCTAAAAAAGTAAGAAAATATTAAGTTGATTGGTCTAATTAATTAGAGGTAAAAAAATAAATATAGAAGTAATTAGATGAACTCATTGATTAATGGATAATGAATTATTGATAATTACCTCTGGTTAAAACCGTAACGGAATTGAAGATAGGGAAATCTGATTAATTAATAATAAATAATGGAGAGTTGGTCGTGAAAACTGTATTATTATATCAATAATCCTTTGAAACTGATAAATTTTAAACCTCTGGGGATTCACGCTCAATTATCAATTATCCATTGGTAAAGTATTTTTAACTCTTCCAAATTTTCCCTAATATTCTCTATAACCTAAAATATAAAATTGTGCATCTTAGCAATTTGAGACACCTGATGTTGAAACTATCAACCTAAATTTACTTCCGAATTTATCCGAAAAA
>NZ_JBNHEQ010000312.1:0-9187 GCF_050016015.1 Dapis hubbardiae BLCC-M172 | reverse complement strand
TATTGTACCTAACTACATAGAAAAAAATTAGTAAATCTCAAGAATAAAACTATTATGTTGAAACTATCAACCTAAATTTACTTCCGAATTTATCCGAAAAATATTGTACCTAACTACATAGAAAAAAATTAGTAAATCTCAAGAATAAAACTATTACCTAGAGAAACTTCAAATCAAAAAAAACTTAAGAACAAAAATACAAGCATTAAGCCATCAACTATTACCTATTCACGGATAAATTGTAGAGGAGGTAAAAGGAATTGAGAAATTGATGGAAAATTAAAAGCTACTGCCAAATTTACCTTCCTTTTGCTGATAGCTGACTACTAGAAGCTGAATGTTTAGAGAAAAACAACTTATAAATTATAAATTATGAAGTCAAACTATAGTTAATTACTGAATCATGTACAAAACTTAATTAGCAGAGCTACCCCAAATATTCCAACTTGCAGCCAGAAAAATTGTAACTAACAAAGCTAATAAGTATAAAATAGCTTCTAATCAAAATTATTAACGAAGCCACAACTGAGGAAAGCAAGAAATGCCATAATTTCAAATAATCAAATAACACAAACATTAACCATCAATAAACTTTCATCAATCAACCTATCAATAAAAAAATTATGACTGTAGTGCCTGTGTATCGAAACTCCCCTGAACCCACTGACCATATTGCCACTGGCAACTCCTCACCAATAACATCTGTATATGCTCTGCAAGAAATGGTGGCCCGTTTACATAAAGAACAACAAAATGTTAATGATTTATTAAGTTCTCTAGGCTTTGCCTTGCGTAGCTTCAATAATCTAAATCAGTTTCTAGAATTGATTCCACTCATGGGCTGTCGAGTAACCGATGCTGATGGTGGGGCATTAGTATTATTTAAGCCAAATGGACAGATTAGATTCCAACAATTACACTGTCAAGAAGGCCAACAATGTCAAGATATTCGACAAGCATTGGAAATAGCAACTCGTCAATTGATTACAGAAACAACTTTACCTGCCGAATTACAGGAAGTCCCTATTCAAACGGCGAGTCTAGACTATCAAGTTAGTGACTATCTAGGAAATGACGTTCAATTATTTGGCACATCAATTCTAGTCAAGAACTCAGAACGAGGTCGTCTATATGTATTTAGTCATAACCCAGAATATGTTTGGACACCAGCAAGACAAAAATTAATTCGCCTAGTAGCAGACCAGACCGCAGTAGCGATCGCCAACGACGAACTATCTACCTCCTTAAGAGAGAAGGAACGTTTGGACCGAGAGTTAGAAATAGGGGCAGAAATTCAACTGCGACTATTACCACCAGAATGTCCAGAAATTCCTGGTATTGCTCTTGCAGCTCGTTGTCAAACAGCAAACCGAGTAGGAGGAGACTATTATGACTTTATCCCCTCTAACTATGACCAGGTGAACTCCAAGCACAAAAAACAGGAACCCTGTAAGTGGAGTATTGTGATTGGAGATGTAATGGGTAAGGGGGTACCTGCTGGTTTAATTATGACTATGACCAGAGGAATGTTAAGAGCGGAGGTATTAAACCGTCACTCACCAGCACAAGTGCTGCAACATTTGAACCAAGTTATGTACACCGATCTGGAAACTTCCCATCGGTTCGTGACTTTGTTTTATTCAGAGTACGACCCAGAAACCCGAATTTTGTCCTATAGTAATGCTGCTCACCATCCTCCCATGTTGTGGCAAGCTGCTAGTAATTCTATTGTGAATTTGGATACTCTGGGAATGTTAATTGGTTTGGAAGTAGATTCTGAATATAATCAAGCACAAGTACAACTTCATCCAGGAGATACTATCATTTATTACACAGATGGGTTTACAGATGCAGCTAATAAGCATGGTGACCGTTATGATGATCTTAAGTTAAGTCAAGCCTTCAAATTTGCCTGTCAAAATTATCAAGAACCACAAGAAATATTAGATTATTTATTTGAGGAGGTCAAACAATTTGTGGGAGAAGGAAATCATAATCCAGATGATATGACTCTAGTGGTAATGAGAGTACAAAGTTAATTAATAATTAATCATTAGGGTTGGCTGAAAAAATTAGAGTGTGGGAAGGGTGGGGAAATAGAATTTGGTCTGCCCAAAATGCTAAACTAAATTTTTGCAGCTCTAGGAGCTGAAAACCAGGTACTTTTTTTAACCAAAATAAAGACTTTAGTTTTTATCTATTAGTGCTTTGAGATTTAATCAGTATAGCAATAATTATATTTCCATCAAATACGTTATATTTAGAGAGAATAATTCTAGATGCTAGAGCATATAATTACTCTAAAATTAAACTTGAATCTAATCAATAACTACAGTAATTTTTTAAGTTTGTTAGAAGTGAAAGTGTTGTATAGTTGGCAACTTTTTGCTCAACAAGTTGATGTAGACTTATGGGCAGATGTACAAAAAGCTTGGAACAACTTTATAGAATGTGGTCAGGGATGGGCACTATTAGTTGGTCTGATAATTGGTTGGATGGTTAAAAGTATTTTGCCATAATGTTAAGCATTCAGCTATCAGCTCTCAGCAATAAGTAGCAATAACACCCTGTTTTTAAGGCTATTTCAACCAGCGAATTAAACCACAAAAACAACGAGTTTGAGTTGTCAACCCATACAATATAAAGCTAATAGTTAACAAAGTTCCCCCACAGGAGGAAAGCTGACGACTCAATACTAAAAATAAACTTCAGTATTTCAAGTCTCTAGCAGCATCTGCGAGGAACTGATAACTGATAACTGATAACTGATAACTGAAATGACGCAAGATAAACAAACCTGGAGCCAAAGATTTGAAAAGGCGTTGCATCCTACTATAGCTATATTTAATGCTAGTATTGGCTTTGATATTGAATTGATTGAACACGATATTAATGGTTCGGTAGCTCATACAAAAATGTTAGCTAAAACAGGTATTATTTCTGTTGAGGAAGGGGAAATATTATTGACGGGTTTAGAACAAATTCGTCAAGAATATCGATCAGGAAAGTTTCATATAGTTGAAGATGCTGAAGATGTTCACTTTGCTGTAGAAAAAAGACTTACAGAAATTACTGGAGATGTAGGGAAAAAACTACATACAGCTAGGTCGAGAAATGACCAAGTAGGAACTGATACTAGACTTTATCTCCGAGAACAAATTGAACAAATTCGGATTTTATTGAGGAACTTTCAAAAAGTTCTCTTGGAATTAGCTGAGTGTAATATTGAAACTTTAATTCCTGGTTATACTCACCTACAAAGAGCGCAACCTTTAAGTTTAGCTCATCATCTTTTGGCATATTTTCATAAGGTGGAAAGAGACTGGGAAAGGTTGGGAGATGTTTATCGTCGGGTGAATATTTCTCCTCTTGGTTGTGGTGCTTTAGCAGGTACAACTTTTCCTATTGATAGACACTATACTGCTGAATTATTAGGGTTTGAAAAACCTTATGCTAATAGTTTAGATGGGGTAAGTGATAGAGATTTTGCTATTGAATTTCTCTGTGCAGCTAGTATAATTATGGTGCATTTAAGTCGTTTGGCAGAAGAAATAATTTTATGGTCTTCTGAAGAGTTTAGATTTGTTACTTTAACTGATGTTTGTGCTACAGGTTCGAGTATTATGCCACAAAAGAAAAATCCTGATGTACCAGAGTTAGTGAGGGGAAAAACAGGTAGAGTTTTTGGGCATTTACAAGGTATGTTAGTGGTAATGAAGGGTTTGCCACTAGCATATAATAAAGATTTGCAAGAAGATAAAGAAGGTTTATTTGATACTATTAAAACTGTTAAAAGTTGTCTAGAAGCAATGACAATTTTATTGCAAGAAGGTTTGGAATTTAATAGCGATCGCCTCACAGAAGCAGTAGCAGAAGATTTTTCTAATGCTACGGACGTGGCAGATTATTTAGCAGCTCGTGGTATACCTTTCCGAGAAGCTTATAATTTAGTAGGTAAGGTTGTGAAAACTTGTATTTCTAGTGGTAAATTACTCAAAGATTTAACTTTAGAAGAATGGAAAGAGTTACATCCTGTATTTGCAGAAGATATTTATGAAGCGATCGCTCCTTACCAAGTAGTATCTGCAAGGAATAGTTATGGTGGAACAGGTTTTGCACAAGTAAAAACAGAAATTGCTATTGCTAAGGAGAAATTTATAGTTTAATCTAATTATTAAAACCTAGATTTGAGAAATAGAAACTCAAATCTAGAGTTTTTAGATCAAAATTCCTATCTATAGAATTTTGAGCAATCAAAATATACTATTCTTCTACAGCACCAGCACTCTCTTCTGAATTTTGATCGTTACCATTTTGATTATTGCCAGATGCAAACTTAGATGAATATCGCTTCGAGAAAAAACCTGTCTTTTTTTTACGAAACTTGCGTGCGTAAGCCTGATTACGTTGTGCCTTCTCTTTTTTTGGATTGCGGCGTTTAGCCATTATTACCTCACTAATTGACATCCTTCCGAAGCCTATATATGGGGAATAGCTTCTAAAAGGTTGACATATTTTCTAGCTTGTTAGCCTTAGTTTCACTAACAAAATCCTGTAGAATAATATCCTAATTTTACAGTTTAAACCTCAAAAAAATTGGTTCTCTGTTAATTGATGATTAGAGTTTTTCCATGTACAATTATTTCTGTACACAACCCCATAACTCTAGTTTTCAAGGTCTTTGCGCTACAGTTAAGTAGCGATGTTTTTAAAGCGGTTGAATACTTTACGGTATTCTTAAGTATAACAAAAATATAATAATAAAGTAATCCCATTAGGGGAAAGACTTTATAAGAAATTTTGCGGTAGACTAAGGTATGTCATAAGATTCCTAAATTTCACTCCAGGGCAATTTCTGCTTTATAGAACCTGCCCTCCAAAATCAATTCTTTTCAGGTCTTACAGTCATTCCACAGTAGGTCGCAAATAAATAGTTTATCCCACAGATTTAGCATAAGCTTACCATAGGGACTGCTAGTCTACCACCAAAAACATCTTAGTATTATAGTATTTGTTTTCTAATTACGCAACAGTTTGTCCACCATTTTCATAGAATACCAAGTATAGCCAAACCCATAGCTCTTTTATATAACCCATTTAGATTGTATTTAAAATAGATAGGAATTACGCACCAGACCATATATATAGCGTTAAAAACTGTAACGTTATAGTTTTTGAACTCTATCTATAGTAGCTTTGCCTAAGTCCTGATAGAGATGTTTCATTAATGGATAATTACCTCTCCCTATTTAGGGAGAGGATTGACACTTAAAGAAAAAAAATTTATTTTCTTGGTGGATTAGAGATAGCGAGGTTTCCTGGGCATCTCATCCTAAGGTGATGCTCCGCAAACGACCGCTTTTTCCCCTTGAAAGGGGAGGCTAATAAAGCTGAATGATTTAATTAATAATTACTCATTGTTAATTATTCGGTAAATAAGAAAAAAGACAAAATAATTGGGTAGTGGTGTACAAGTAGTGATTTTTGCATTTTTACTCCTTACGGTGAAAGGATTTTACTTATAAATATCACTACATCTACAGGATTACCAATAATTGTTTTGTCAATCCTCTTTTTTTAAGAATAGATAATTATTAATTATTTACCAGACTACTGAAAAGATTGGGTGAAGATCCTCAGTTTTTAGAATCAGGTTTTTATAAAAAATATCTCTCAAAACAAAATATTTGAAAAAGCTATAGCAATTCCCAAAAAGAGTGAGGTACAAAATTCCTTGGTTTTAGGGAGTAGGGAGTAGGGAGTAGGGAGTAGGGAAGATCAGGAAATGGGGAGTAGGGTAAGAGAAAAACAACTGTACCTCAGAAAGAGTGAGAAACGCTATATAGCAATTCTCATACTTGTGAGTTTAATAATTACCTCTTCTTATAAAGAAGAAGATTGGCTAAAAAGAATTTTTTTTCTTCTCTTGGTTGATTGGATATGGCGTTAACGTTAGCGCAGCTCCTCTGGAAGAGGCAGCTCCTCTGGAAGAGGCAGTGGCTCTGCAAGAGAGGGATACCTCGCCATCCCTTAACTGCTTTTTCTCCATGAATAGATAGGCTTTATACCTTAATTTTTAGGTAAATTTTTTAGCTTTGGCAAGTAGAAAATTAGAGGAATATGAAGATCAGAAAAATAACTATACTTCATCAATGTGGAAATTGGTATAACAAATTTTTTAATAAGTAAGTATGATAGACTTCGCCTACAGATAAAATTTTAGATTACAGTTCTCAGTATTAATCAGGTAAAGTATTTTTTCTATTCTGTATTTTCCTCAAAAAATAACTTTTTTGCCAAATAAAAATTAGCAAAGTCATAGTAGAATAATTATTCTATATTTCCCCAGATTATAGAGGTTTTCACAAAGGTAGACACAAAAAATATTCCCTCTTCCTTCTTCATTTAAACCCAAATCTCTGTACTCTAAAAAACATGAAAACTGCTATAAATAACTTATAAATAACCATTAACATTAAACATAACTAAAATAAATTATAAACAATGCAAAATAATCCCTACACTTGGATAGAGCAAGCCCTATCAACAATAAATAGAGCTAATTGGTATCGTTCCGTCAAAACTATTGAAAGTCTTCCTGGTGCAATAATTAAAATAGAAGGGAAACAACTCATCAATTTTGCAAGTAATGATTATTTAGGATTAGCAGGAGATGAACGTCTAATTGCAGCAGCTATTGAAGCAACAAAAGAATTTGGCACTGGTAGTACAGGTTCCCGTTTATTAACAGGTCATCGAGAAATACATCAAGAATTAGAACAAGAAATATCTAAATTAAAACAAACAGAAGCAGCATTAGTATTTAGTTCAGGATATTTAGCAAATATAGGTGTAATATCTTCAATAGTCAGTCAACGTGACTTAATTTTATCAGATAAATATAATCATTCTAGCCTCAAAAATGGAGCCATTCTTAGCGGTGCAAAAATTGTCGAATATAGTCATAACAATATTCAAGATTTGACAAATAAACTAGAACAAGAACGAGAAAATTATCGTCGCAGTTTAATAATTACAGATAGTGTTTTTAGTATGGATGGTGACTTATGTAAATTGCCATTATTATTAGATTTAGCAGAAAAATATAATAGTATGCTCTTAGTAGATGAAGCTCATGCAACAGGAGTCTTTGGAATTAATGGAGGTGGTTGTGTTGAACATTTTAACTGTACAGGAAAAGAACTAATTCAAATTGGTACTTTGAGCAAAGCATTAGGAAGTTTAGGAGGCTATGTTGCTGGCTCAAAAAAATTAATAGAATTTCTTAGAAATAGAGCGCCGAGTTGGATATATACCACAGGTTTAACTCCTGCTGATACTGCTGCAGCTTTAACAGCTATAAAAATTCTTAAAAAAGAGCCAGAACGTCGTTTTAAACTATGGCAAAATGTGGAGACTCTCAGAAATTTACTAGAAACAGAAAATCAACTTTTTTGCAGAGGGAAAAAAATATCAAATTATGAATCACCAATTATTTGTTTTCCCCTGAAAAATGCAGCTGAAGCATTAGAAGTGGGAGAAAAGTTAAAACAAGTAGGAATATTTGCTCCTGCCATTCGCCCACCTACTGTTAATACCAGTCGCATTCGTATTTCGCTAATGGCTACTCACGAAACAACTCATCTTCAGAAATTAGTAGCAACATTAATTAATTTTAATAAGTGAGAACAAATGGGAATAGGAAGGGGGAATAGACAGTTGAGGAGAAGTTGAAACATATCTGTTTTTTTCCTCCGATATGGGAAAGACTTAAAGACAATTATATCTAAATTTGGTACACTAATTCTAGCCTATCGGTGCAAAAAAAATTAAACCTTAATTCGTAATTTTGTACTTCAAAAACTATTTGAAAATTTCTCCCTCCTGTATTTCATATACCACCGAATTGGGTATATATTTTTCGATTAATAGAAGCTTACTAGACAGTGCAAAGTTCCTAGAATAGCTATTGCTAGCAATGGCTATCAGCGGTTCCAAAGTTAGAAACCTGTATTCACTATTATATATGCTCTAAGTTTTTACCAATAATACTTTCAGTTAGACAAGTAAATCGTTTTTTAGAAGAACTTTGTACTCTCCAGAAGCTTAAATAAAGTGAGCATTTCCTGACGGAATGCTGCGCAAACAGCCGTCAGCTAGCCTCTTGCCTCCTGCGGAGGATCTGCGCTAACAGAGGAGCTTGGCTAACAGCTATAAGTTATTAATTCATTATCTGATTATTTTAAAAAAATAAATTAGTATTCAAGGAGAATTCAAAGTTACTACTAAAGCATACTCCTTTAACCTGAGAAAGAATTGAATTATTCATTATTTCATTATTTCATTATTTGCTGTTAACGCAGTTCCTCCGCAGGAGGCTTGCTGACCGCTAATAGCTGAATACTTACTAAAGATAAAGACAGAAGGCATAGCAATTTTTGGGTAGGTATGTAGTGAATTTTTTCCTTTAAAATAATGCAATACAAAATTTGATAGAGATGTCTTCACTATCTTTGGCAATAACAATTTTAACGCACTACTTTAGCTCAAATGCTCTAGTAGGAAAAATGATAAATAGCCTCTAATACCAATTTAATCAAATATTGCTACAGTCACTGCACAGGAAACATACAACAGGCAACAGGTAAAGAAAAAAATAATAAAAAAGAGTAAAAAAGGTTGAATTTTTACAATTTATGGGATTTATAAAGTTGTTTATTCTAGGAATAAATCACAACTTAATATGTAACTGCCTTTTTTGAAGTTAATATAATACTAAGTGAGAAAAAAAATGTAACGAATAGTAAGGGCGATCAAAAGATTTTACACGAAATTTTCTTTTGAGAAGTAAACATGATTTACGGCTTAAAAAATGGTATTGAACTAATTCCTATGGGACTCCTTTAAGGGCGATTTTCTACGGAATGCTCCTAATTACGCGTTTACGTTTGCAGAGCATTCCGAAGGAAAGTATTCTGGAACGGAAATCGCCCCTAATACTCCTGACTCCTAAAAATTCCCCTAGCTATTTGTAGCAAAAATTTATCAAATTTGTATTACGAATAATCAGGATATAGCGTTTCTCACTCTTTCTGAGGTACAGTTGTTTTTCTCCTAACCTACTCCCCATCTTCCCTACTCCCTACTCCCTACTCCCTACTCCCTACTCCCTACTCCCTACTCCCTA
>NZ_JBNHEQ010000311.1:0-20145 GCF_050016015.1 Dapis hubbardiae BLCC-M172 | reverse complement strand
TTAAATGCCCAAACATAATCATATTAACCTCCAAAAAACCCGATTTCTTATAACCCAATAATTACAAAAAGCGCAGAAACCCGGTTTATATTAAATGCCCAAACATAATCATATTAACCTCCAAAAAACCCGATTTCTTATAACCAAATAATTACAAAAGGCGCAGAAACCGGGTTTATATTAAATGCCCAAACATAATCATATTAACCTCCAAAAAACCCGATTTCTTATAACCCAATAATTACAAAAAGCGCAGAAACCCGGTTTGTATTAAATGCTTTAGCATAATCATATTAACCTCCAACAAACCCGGTTTATTATAATCTTCCAAAGCAACTGGATTTGATATAAAATAGTATTCGACACTCAATAATTAGAGCAATTATTGTTATTCATAAGAGAATTTTATCTCAGTCAGGTACACTACTCCCTACTCCCTACTCCCTAAAAAAAATGAAAAAAATTATCAGAACTGCAAAAGTTTTTCTCTCTACTTACTATGCCTATCTGCTAGAATATAGAGCCGAACTTTTCTTATGGATGTTGTCATCTTCTTTGCCTTTTATTATGATGGGAATCTGGATAGAAGCTTCAGTTACAGGGCAATTTGCATTAGATACATTACAATTTGCTCGTTATTTTTTAGCTGTATTTCTTGTTCGTTCCATCACTCCTACTTGGGTAATTTGGGATTTTGAAAGAGAAGTAATTGAGGGAAAATTATCTCCTAAATTATTACAACCAATAGATCCAGTCTGGCATCATGTAGCTGGACATATTGCCGAAAGATGTGCTAGATTACCTTTTGTTTTCGGTTTAATATTATTCTTTTTTGTTCTCTATCCCCAGGCATTTTGGCTGCCTAATTTTGGTAATTTTTTGTTATTTTTAATCGTAGTATTAATGGCGTTTGTCTTGCGATTTTTAATTCAATATACATTAGCTATGTGTGCATTTTGGACAGAAAGAGCAAGCGCGATCGAGCAACTTTGGTTATTACCTTATATGTTTTTATCTGGAATAACTGCTCCATTAGAAGTATTTCCAGAAATGGTGCTGAAAATAGTATTGTGGACTCCGCTTCCTTATCTGATTCATTTTCCTGCTTCTTTATTAGTGGGGTTGCCTGTGGATGTTGGGCGGGGGTTATTAGTTATGTTTGTTTGGAGTGTTATATTTTTTGGGTTAAACCGTTGGTTGTGGCGACAGGGGTTAAAGCAATATTCAGGGATGGGAGCATAGTTGAAGTTAGAAGTTAGAAAAAATATTAGACACAATGGATGCAATTTGATAGAATTAACTTTTCGATGCAATACTGTCACGAAACGTTGATTTAAACTCCGACCATACTCTACTTCATTTCCACAATGGGGAGAATTTACCGACTCTGGGGAAATAATAAATAAGAAGTTATCCGACTGTTCAATTCCCCGATAAATTTAAGTTAAACTACTATAATTGTTAATTACTGCACAAATTATTACTATATTACTCGCATTTGTATATAATCTGAGGCTTGAATTAATCAAAACAACAATTAGCAATAACACTCACTAACTTATGATTTTTTATAATTCCTGATACGTTCAGATCCGAAATTATAATAGTGGTGCTATTGTTAGCTAATGCTAGTCTTTGTCTATTTTTTGATCGTGCCAATATCCGCTAAATTTTTTGCTACTTTTTCTGGGAGTATAAAAAAGCATAAAATTCTCGATTCAAAAATATATCACCTCTATAAAAACTAGACTTACTGCGAACTTCCTCTAAAGTTAAAGACGGTATATTTTCTATTTCTGGGTCAGCTCCAACTTGAATCAATAGATCGGCAAATTTTACTTTTTTCTTAAAAGGTCTAATAGCTCTAATCTTCACACCTGCACCAATTAATGTTTCTGCAACTAACTTAACGTCTTCTATATTTACTTTTGAACCAAACCAAATTGAATTGCTAGGCACATCTACTGTGAAAGTTGGTAAAAGTATAACTTGATAATCTAAACTTCTTAAAGCTTTTTCAACTACTCCATTATCGACATCTTTAGGAAAATATTCAACCACCACAGAATTTTCTTGCTTCTGAGAAAAATTATCCCCCAATAAACTTAATTCATCCTGCAAAACTTCCTGATACACTGTTGGTAAATGCCTACTCATAGAATTAGTTTCAATTCCATATCCTAAACTCGTCCATGTACCAGATAATAACCGCAGAACTCGATTTAATTTTCCCTTTCTTAACAACCCAGGAATATCTGCCTTCCAATATTTGCGATCGCTTAACCAGCCATGTACAACAGCATCCTGATATTTTGGTTCAAAACTGTAAGATGCCCAAAATAGAGACCAACCACGTTGGGGATGATAACGTTTTGCCATAAGATACCAAGTATTGCTTAACATTTGATATCTTCCTGCTGCAGTGCTACAATTATCTTTATTTGGACCAGAAACTATCGTTATACACCAATCTGGATGTTTTCTCAGGTCAGATACCTTTTTTCCTGTATAAACAACATGATAAGGTCGATCATAATTAGACTCACTAGCTGAAATAGTTCGCATTAACGCCCGAATATAAGGGTCGCCACCTTTCATTGCTAGTCGAGGCCATTTTTCTCCATCATCATAATTATATTGATAATTATATTGATTAGGGGCATTTAATTTAGTTAATTGCTGCTTATTTAGATGAAATTTTCCCTTAAAAATCTGGAAAAAAGATATAAAAGAGACGATAAGTATAGATATAAAAATTAGGCGTTTGAAAAGCATAAAACGGACTTGAGAAGGCTTTCGTCTTTTTATTCTAATTTTCGGTTTAACAGAACGCATCTAAATCGTTAAGGGTTATTTTCTAAATATTATTCTGAGAGCTTTTGACAATGAATTACATTTCCTAAACTCTCTAATAAACATTTATTTTAACTCAAGTCACTAAAAGTTTCACCCCATTTTTAATAAGTAAAATAGCTCTGATTTTTTTACAACAATTACTGTATTGAAATAATTCTAAAATGTGCTATGCAATAAATTTAAAACTACGCTCAAGAGACAGAAATAAATAATTCTGCCAAAGATTTTTCCGATGCTTCTGCCTGAGTAACAATCTCAACAATTTTATTGGAAGCTGCTGGTTGAAATATTGCCTCCACAGAAACTTGTGCTACTTTAGTGCGAGGAATACTACCATCAAATAAGCGATCGGCAGGTTCCATAACAATAGGAAATTGGTTATCATCATTTTTCAGACCACCAGGGCGAACAATAGTATACTTAAGACCACTTTTCTCAATATACTCTTCAGCTTGTTTCTTCCAGAATAAAACTAACCAGAACAAATTTAGGGGGTGAAAAAATTGAGAAACACACAAGGATGAAACTAAAACAAAATGTTCAATACCCTTCTGTTTTGCAACATCTACGAAATTTTTAGTTCCTAAATAATCAACTTGATATGGGCCAGTAAAGTCAAAGTTAGGTCTAGCACCTGTAGCACATATCAATACTGTGCTATCCCCAATAGCAGTGTAGAGACTACTAAGATTAAGGACATCTCCCATTACCAACTCTGCTTCTGGGGGCAGAATTTCTCTCGCTGTTTCTAAATTACGAACTAAAGCTTTAACAGGAATATCTCGTTTCACCAACTCTTGTACAATTCGACGACCTGTTTGGCCAGTTGCTCCAGGAACAAATGCTTTCATATCTCAATATATATAAAATTCTAGACTTTAATTGACTTTAACTCTATGATCCCTTCTTCATAAAGTATAGATATATCTCCTTGGATAAATTAAATATGCAATTTGGCAATCCTAAAATTATTGAGTATAGTGTATATATATATACACGAGGGGACAAATCATGCACCACAATTTTGCAGCAGATCAAACCTTAGAAATGGACAAAAATTTGATTAGTGATTTTTACTTAAGCACAACAGAAATAGACACACCAGAAACTAGCAAAATTACTTGGTTTAATACTAAATATAGTGACTGCATGGAATTGTATGTAGATGTTGAAACAGTAGCAAACCACTTTGCATCTCATCGAAATTGGTTTTGTCGATGCGCTCATCCGATGAAAGTTCAGCCTATTGGAGAAAATGGCTATGATTTGTTGGTGGGAAAGTTTGGTTCTTTTGGATACCATGTAGAAGCCAGAGTTGGTTTGGAGTTAGTACCACCAGATTCCGCAGGAATATATAGAATTAGAAATATAGACGTGCCAAATTATACACCTCCTGGATATGAAATTAAATTTCAATCAGAAATGAAATTGGTAGAGTTACCCACCGAGCAATTCTGTACTCAGAAAGAGATTCAAAAATTGGGACTTCCCCCTGTAATTACTGGAGCAAAATGGGATCTAGATTTGACTGTGGGTGTCAAGTTTCCTGAGTTTATTCTAAAAATGTCCCCTGGTTTGATACAGAAGACTGGAAATAACTTATTACTAAAAATAGTACGCCAGGTATCACGGTGTTTGAGCTACAAAACTCAGATTGATTTTCATACTACCTATAATTTGCCATTTCCCAAGCAGAGAAAAAGAAAGTAGGGTTTTGGTGAACAATACCCTACAATGTTTAAATATTTATAGCAGTAACAATTACTTTTAGGAAATTCTCAAATCATAAAACTTAGTCATAGCAAGAATTTCACTTTTTACTTCAACTATAATACCTAAGAGCTGATTGATAAACTAAATATTAAAGAAGTTTCTCAACTATTATTGCGAGGGGGTAATCAAAGAGCAATACTAAACGGTTTACCCAATTATTACCCCCAGTAAGAATCTTTGGCATAACAGCCCAGTTTGAGATTGCGTCGGCTGAAAATATATTACAGGAGATTAACTTGTTTAATCGCTGCCTAGCTTCGGACAATATCAGACTATCTTTATAAATTAGCTCTCAAGAATCCAAGTGGATTTGTCCAGTTTACATATTGCTGATAATCTTTAACACAATTTCTACACCTGTTACTGCTTGCCAACTAAAAAGGCCCAGGATTGAAACATTAAGAACTATATGACTGTACCTCGCCCAATCTTGGCCTTTCTGCATAAAAGGAGTTAAAGAAGCAGATACAGCGATCGCTCCCATCATACCTAACCCTGCTAGAAGATGGGGACCAAAAAAGAGCTTACCATTATTAATATAAGTGACTGCCATTCCACCAAGAGACCCCAAAACCATAAAAGCTAGGAGTAGGGAACCGACTTGGTGATGTTTGACTTTAAATTTAGCAAATTCTTTTTTCTTTTCTGTTTCTGTAGCAGTTCTACTGTTGCGAACTTTAATACCGAGATATAAGGCATAAATTGTCAAGGCGAAAAGTACCCACATAATCGCAGGATGGAAAAAGTTGAGCCATGGTTTAATAGATTCTGGAATTGGCAGATCCATAATTAATCTTCTCTCTAGGATTCGTAAAAAAACTTCATAAAACTTATTATAACAGCCAGTTGATTTTATTTAATAGTGACGCTCTCAATAGTGAATATATATAGAAGCCATTTGGTATGTCCAGAAAATAGGTTCTGGTGGAGAATTAATTGATAAAAAATGGGTAATAATTGATTTGATGATTGGATGAGTGGCAGATATCTAATACACCCCATCTCCCCATCTCCCCATCTCTCCTCACTCCCCTACTCCCCCACTCCCCTACTCCCCTACTCCCCTACTCCCCTACTCTCAATCTATAATTTTAAATAGATCCCAAATGGGTTCTATAGAAGCCCTAACAGTATCTTTAGGAAAAGTGTGCGTTTTTGGCTCTTGAGTCAGTCCTCAGACAAATAGAATAGAAGAAAAACACCCCTATTAATGTCCCTTTATGCACCATTTCCCCATCTTCCCCCTCTCCCCACACTTCCCCCTCTTCCCCCTCTCCCCACACTCCCGCTATATAGAACCCCTGAAGGGATCTATATAGCGGAGAACATGGGACTTATCGCAAAATCAGTTAAAATCTGAAAAATATAGATTATAGTTGTTGGTATGGCTTCGCAAAAAGAAGAAACAGCCTTGGTACAGGCTGTTAAAAATGGTAATCTTGCTCAAGTATCTGTCCTGCTTGCTCAAAATATTAATCCTAATGCTCAAGCTCTAGATGGTACAACGGCTTTAATGGTGGCCGCAGAAAAGGGCTATACTCAAATAGCTTCTGCTTTACTAGATAAAGGCGCTGATGTCAACTATACGAGAAAAAAGTTTGGTGCTACAGCTTTAATGTTGTCTGCAGCTCATGGACGAGTTGAAATAGTGGAACTTTTGCTAAGTAGGGGTGCAGATGTCAATGCCAAAAATGATCGTGGTGCTTCCCCTCTAATGGTCGCTTCAATGAATGGTTATATTGTAGTGGTCAATCAACTCATAGCTGCTGGAGCAGATGTTAATGTGCTAGACAAAGACCATGATACGGCCTTGGGTTTAGGAACGGCTCAAGGTTATCAAGATGTAGTTAAAGTTTTGCTAGATGCTGGAGCTAGGGTAGATGAGTCTACATTATCTGTAGTTGCTGATAGTAACTATGCAGAAATAAGAGAAATTTTTATTAATCATGGTGTGGATGTAAACACTAGAAATTTGGAAAGTAAAACATGGTTAATGCAAGCAGCAGAAGCAGGTGATTTATCTACTGTAAATAGACTATTAAAAGCTGGTGCTGATGTTAATTTCCGAGATAAAGATGGAGAAACTGCCCTCATTTTATCTGCTGATTTAGGTCATTTAGAAATTGTCAAAGCTTTATTAGAATCAGGGGCAGATGTAAATATTAAAAGCAGAAATGGTGGTACAGCTTTAATGGCTGCTGCTGCTGAAGGAAATTTGGCGACGGCTTCTACTTTATTAGATGCTAATGCTGATGTTAATGCTCAAGATTTAGAAGGAGAAACAGCACTAAGTTTTGCCGTAGTAGAACATCATACTGAAATGGTAAAACTACTGCTTAACTATGAAGCTGAAATTATTACTAAAAATCAAGCCGGTGATACACCTTTGTTGGGAGCAATTTTTCATGGTTATACAGATATCGTATTAATTTTATTAGACAAAATAGAAAAGCAAAATTTGACATCTGTATTAAACAGTAAACATCTTGGAGAAACAGCTTTAACTTTAGCAATATGGCACAAACATCGAGAGATTGTTAATATTTTGCTAGATGTTGGTGCAGATGTAAATATTGCTGCTCAAGGAGGCTCTACTCCTATGATGAAAGCAGCATATCAAGGGGATATTGAAATTTTAAGGGTACTCTTAGAAAGGGGAGCTGATATTAATCTTCGAGATGATAATGAAGCAACAGCTTTAATGTGGGCAGCATATAAAGGTCATACTGAAGCTGTAAAATTGTTAATTGATTCTGGGGCTAATTTAACTTATAAAAATCGAGGCGGTTGTACAGCTTTAATGTTAGCAGAATTTAATGGTTATCAAGATATTATCAGGTTGCTGAATAATGCTGGGTCATAAAATTAATTAGAGGCTGAAAATCTTGATTTTATTGTAAATTAAATCAGGGAAATAGAAACTTAACAGTAATGACCTAATATCTATTTACCCTGATTTTTCATACCAAGCGTGATAAATATTTATTACAAATGGTAGAAGCAAGGAAGAGGGAAGAGGGAAGAAGGAAGAAGGAAGAAATATTGAATAAAAGAGGGAAAAATAATAGATACAGCGGTTTCCGAAGTTATGAGGTACACCCATCACCGGCAAGATGACTGCACTAAAATATTTTCAGCATTTACCGTGTACCTCATTTGCCCAAAATCTCCTGTATAGCTGTCTATAGAACCCCTAAGGGGATCTATTGAAAATTATAGATTGAGAGTAGGGGAGTGGGGAGAGATGGGGAGATGGGGAGATGGGGTGTATTAGATATCTCCCACTCATCCAATCATCAAATCAATTTTTACCCATTTTTTATCAATTATTTCTCCACCAGAACCTATTTTCTGGAGATACGCTTAGGGCTTCTATAAAGGGTTATAGCACTTTTCAAATAGATAGACGACAGTCGATCTCGACTGGGGGGCATGATGGAAGATTTGTTCATGTCGCAACTTGGAGATCGAGAACTTTGAAACTAGCCTTTTACTCCTGTAGGGGCGTTAATGTTTGCGGAGCATTCCGATAGGAAAGTTGTGCGTAGCTAATGGCCATTCGCCCCTACGACTCCTGACTCCTATAGCAACAGCCAGGGCGATTAGGACATAGACTGATGATGAATCAAAGACCACGGAAACACTTTTCCAACTGTTCCCTGTTCCCTGTTCCCTGTTCCCTGCTATACAGCATTTTTGTGGTTTACTCAACTGAAAAGCGCTGTAACTTCAAAGGTATCCATCCCTAGAGTTGTTAATCTGGCTAACTTTTTAATTCGTTTATTTAGGGTTTGCTGAATAAATATCAAATCCTTTATAGATAAAAGTTTCAGCCTTTTTAAGTCTGGAAAAAGTATAAGGTTTTCATTCTAGGGAGCTGCAAAAAGTTAGGATTTTGGGTTGACTCATGGCTGAAAAATCAACGGATAATTCTTCTGACTACCTCCTTTAATTCCCCATTCCTCATGACTCTGTACGGACGTTGCACAGGCAAAAATGCGTTTTCCGTCCCGGAATGCTCCGCTTTCCATGTTGCGCAGCAAAACGTCCGTACCTCCTGACTCCTACCCTCACCCATAAGACTTTTTCAGGAAGCTCTATTTATTGAATTAAAAAAATATTTTATTTTTATCATAAGTTCTTGACACCCCTATTATTAGTTAGAAAATCGTAACAAATGTTTACTTAGTTACAAAATATTACTTTCTTACTCAGAAAGCGAGACAAAACAGACCTTCTTGTTAGATAGTTAGTTCAAGGTTACGAAAAAACGATTTTTAAAGTAAGGAGAGCTCAATGTTAGATGCTTTTTCAAAAGCTGTAGTTACAGCAGATACCAAAACTGCTCCTATTGCTGGTGCAGATTTAGATAGCCTAAAACAATTCATTGCTGAAGGCAACAGACGTCTTGATGCAGTAAACGCTATTGCTAGCAACGCAAGCTGCATGGTATCTGATGCTATTGCTGGTATGATCTGCGAAAACGATGGATTAATCCAAGCTGGTGGTAACTGCTATCCTAACCGTCGTATGGCTGCTTGCTTGCGTGATGGAGAAATCATCTTACGTTATGTTACTTACGCATTACTAGCTGGTGACGCTTCCGTTCTCAACGACCGTTGCTTAAATGGTTTAAAAGAAACTTATATTGCTCTAGGTGTACCTCTTCAGTCTGCTGCTCGCGCTGTTCAAATTATGAAAGCTCAAGCTGCTGCTCACATCAAAGATCAACCAAGTGATGAATTTGCTGGAGCTAAAAAGCGCATAATGGGTGCTACTGTAACAGAAGATCGTTGTGCTAGCCTAGTTGCTGAAGCAAGTGGCTACTTTGATACAGTAATTTCTGCTCTAAGCTAATTCCTCTCAAACTATCTCGCCATATCTGATCGGGGTATTCAGTTATTGGCTTTTCGGTTGTTACGATGAGCCAAACAAGTTTTAATCCAAATCTAAACCAAGTCCAACAAAAAATAGAGTTTTAAAGACATGAAATCAGTTATTACCACAGTAATTTCCGCTGCTGATGCAGCAGGTCGTTTTCCTAGCAGCTCCGATCTAGAGTCCGTACAAGGTTCCATCCAGCGTGCTGCAGCTCGTCTAGAAGCTGCTGAAAAGTTAGGTGGCAATCTTGATGCAGTTGCTCAAGAAGCTTATGATGCTTGCATCAAGAAGTATGGTTACTTAAACAATGCTGGTGAAGCTAATTCCACAGATACTTTTAAGTCTAAGTGTCTCCGTGATATCAAGCACTATATGCGCTTGATCAACTACTGTTTAGTTGTTGGTGGAACTGGTCCTCTTGATGAGTGGGGAATTGCTGGTCAGCGTGAAGTTTATCGTGCTCTCAGCTTACCTACTGCTCCTTACGTTGAAGCTTTAAGCTATGCTCGTAACCGTGGTTGCGCTCCTCGCGATATGTCTCCTCAAGCATTGACTGAGTACAATTCTCTTCTCGACTATGTAATCAACTCCTTATCCTAAGAGATAGGAATTGAAGCGAGGGTGACACTCTTGCTTTAAAACTGCTTTAATTTTAGAACTTTGGGACTCTCAGTTTGTTACTTATCCTAATAGTGGGTGAGCAACTAACTAAGAGTCCCTTGGTTTTTTTTACTGAAGGCGTTTAAACTGCGATAATATAAAATCAATAAAATCTAAACTTCTTTTTTCTTGCCTAGCGCTAATATAGAATCCGATTTACTTGTATTTGCGGAAGGAAGGCAGAAGGTAGAGGAGAAAGAGACTGAATTAAATGATAACTAAAATGACAGAACCCTCATTATTTGAGCGACTCAAACACCCTAACCCTAACTTACGCGACCGAGCAATGTGGGAAATAGCTGAAACTCGCGATGAAACTACTATTCCTCGCTTGATGGGAATTTTGGCAGAAGAAGATACTGTTTATCGGCGAGCAGCAGTTAAGGCACTCGGAGCTATCGGGACAGATACTGTGCCATCTCTAGTAGATTCATTGCTCAACAGTGATAATTCAACTATTAGAAGTAGTTGTGCTAAGGCTCTAGCTCAGGTAGCTATCAATTACAAGAATGTTCCCTTCCCCTCTGATGGTATTGAAGGTTTGAAACAAGGACTCAATGACCAAAACCCAGTTGTTCATATTGCTTCAGCAATGGCGTTAGGAGTTATTGGTGTGCCTGCTTTAGATAGCTTGCTAGAGGTTCTTGATGGGACTGATAATTTAGGTTTGGCAGTAGCAATTCTTAATGCGGTTAGTTCTATTGATGACGATCGCTCTAGAGAAGTATTAAGCAAATTAGCTAATGATCAATCTGCTGATACCTATATACGGCAAACTGCTAATAGTGCTTTATCCCGCTTGGATATGTTGAAGTTTAAGTCAGGGAGTAGGGAGTGAGGGAGTAGGGGAGTGGGGGAGTGGGGGAGTGAGGGAGTAGGGGAGTAAGGGAGTAGGGGAGTGAGGGAGTAGGGGAGTGAGGGAGTAGGGGAGTGGGGGAGTAGGGGAGTGGGGGAGTGGGGGAGCAGGGGAGTAAGGGAGTAGGGGAGTAATTTTTTGGCTCTTGTTTACCCAAAATGCTAACTTTTCGAGGGTTTTAGATTGAAAAGCTGGTACTTCTTTTCTATCCTAAAAAGCTCAAGTCTTGATCTGTCAATTCTTTGAGAATTAATCAGCCAGTCCTAGTTATACATAAGTCGTGCCAAATTAATTTTGCTTAAGCACTTATAGAAGCCCTAAGCGTATCTCCAGAAAATAGGTCGGAGGGAGAATTAATTGATAAAAAATGGGTAATAATTGATTTGATGATTGGATGAGTGGCAGATATCTAATACACCCCATCTCCCCATCTCCCCATCTCTCCACACTCCCGTACGGACGCCCTTATGCAACGTCCCTACCCCCACTCCCCTACTCCCCTACTCTCAATCTCTAATTTTAAATAGATCCCCTTAGGGGATCTATAAAGTTAACCCACTCCCCTACTCCCTCACTCCCCCACTCCCTTACTTCCCTACTCCCTCACTCCCCCCTTCCCCCACTCCCCCGCTCCCCTACTCTCCTACTCCCTGGATGTTTCAATAACCAAGGATCGGGATGATTGATTACTTTGACTAAAATGCTGATAATTTCATCATAACTTTTTGAAAGCTTTTGCCCTGTTTCTACATCTAAATATTGACATTTCACAGCAAAATCAAGCCACGTTTGTTTTTCCGCTGCTTCTGCTTCACAATCATTTAATTTAGCAACAAAGGCTAGTTCATATCTACGTTTTCGCCAAGCTTCAGCCAAATTAGCACAAACAGAACGTGACGAGCGTCTAATTTGGTCAATTAAAGAATATCTTTCTTCTATCGGAAATTTTTTAGACAATTCAAAAATTTCCATAGCCCCAACAAAAGCCTTCTGATAAACCTTTAAATCTTTATGACTTTGAACCAACTCATTCTTCACTTTAATTTTCTCCATTTTTTTGAGTAGGAAGCAATTTGAAAAAAACATTCGACAACAGAATTGCTTCCTACTCCCCTACTCCCTCACTCCTCTACTCCCTCACTCCTCTACTCCCTCACTTCCCTACTCCCTCACTCCCCTACTCCCTCACTCCTCTACTCCCTCACTCCTCTACTCCCCTACTCCCCCACTCCCTCACTCCCCTACTCCCTCACTCCCTCACTCCCCTACTCCCTAACTCCCCAGCTCAAAGAGGAGATAGTCTTTCTAATTGAGTAATTGCCAATTTGATAATTTTCTTAATCTCTTCGTCTGACTCTTGTTCCCATGCTGCTTGTAACGGTTCTAAAGCACTATGGGAACGAATTTTCATTAAAGACAAAGCCGCAGCCTTTCGGGTTTCACCGCTAGTCGGATGATTGAGTAATTCAACTAAATTAGGAACCGCTGGTTTGTAAGCTAAATTTCCCAATACTGCTGCTGCTTCAGTGCGTACCTCTTCAGACGAATCTCCCAGGGCAGTTAATAAGATATTCAGAGCATCTTCTTCTCCTGAATCTTGGGCAATTTTGGCGATCGCCCCTACCACAGCAGACCTAACTGCCACCTTTTCAGAATTAATCTCCCGATACAAATGCTCTTTTGCTTCAGGTCCAATAAATGCTAAAGCCCAAGCAGCATGACCTTTAGTGCTTTCTGGATATTCTGTAGACCCTAAAATTTCTAATAGCACAGGGGCAGCAGATTCTCCTATCCGAGCGAGAGCGCCAACTGAGGAGCCTTTAACTACCGTATCTTCATCATTTAGTAAGGCATGGACTAGGGGCGAAACTGTATCTGGATCAGCAATTAAGGTCAAAGTTTTTGCACTAGCTCGTCGGACAACAGGATCGGAATGATTGAGGAGAGCTTCAGTCAAAAAAGGAGTAGCTGGCTTGCCAATTTGTCCAAGAGTTTCGGCAAAACCTAAGCGGACCATTCCTCGCGAATCGCCCATGCACTCTACCATAAGTTGTAACTTTTGGCTATCATTGATGTCAAAAGTTTTTTGGACTGCTTGTTGTCTAGTTTCTGCGAGAAAAGTATCTATTTCTTCTGGAGACATGGAAAAACTATAATAATTTGAGAACTAATAATTAAAATACACTAAAAAACCCGCGCTATAATACCTAAGCATTGCAGCACCGGGTTAGATTACAAAAAAGAAAAATATTATGCTACTTCAGTAATACTTAGAATTTTTCCACCAGTTTTGTGAATGTTTTGAACTTGCTGAGACATCTGACTGTAGTTCACTACACATTCTTGACGACTAAACTTGCTCAACCTAGCAGGAGCTTTAGAAGTAGAAAACTTAATTTTAAAGCGCTTTTCTGTATTGCCATAATAAGCTCCGTTACCCACAGCGAGTAGCTTAATGGCAGTAGGTAAATTAGCAGCTACAGAAGTAATTAATTTGGCAGTGTTATCACTATCATTGGTAGCAGAACCTCGTAATAGAGAAAACGTCCGGTTGAAAACTTCGTTTTTCAATCCAACAATAGAACGAATACTGCGGGGATAGGGTACAACATTTTCACCAAAACTCTCGATATACTCCTCACTATCAATGTAGGAGTTAATCTCAACTCCGTACCCCTCTTCGTTATAAATCTGAACGTGCTCAGAAATTTCCTCCTGTGTTTCAGGAGGACGACCTAATAGATGTTTGAAGTTCAACTCAATAAAGCGGTACTGAGATGAAGACTCAAAAAATAGTTTCTGATAAAGACTTGATTGAGCTACACTTCTAACAAACTCACGCACTGTAATATCGCCATTGCGGAGCATAGACTCAGCACTAGATAGGCGATCGCCTTCCATCAGATGCTGATTTCCTAAAACTTGCTTATAGACAGCTCTGATGATCTGCTCTAGTTCGCCTTCAGTAGTATTGGGGCGAAGTTCTAGCGGATCGCCTTCAAAAGCATCTAAACCAAGACTTGCTGATGTAGTTAAGGTTGGCATTAATTTCCTCCTCAAGACTTAAATCTTTAAATTGGTATTTCTGAAAAATTATATTTCTTTATAGAAAGCCTAAATTTTGCCTCTAGTAGAAGTAGTTAGACCGCAATTAATAGAATATAGGACTTACGCAAAGAAACCCGGTTTCTACGATAAATTGTTGTTTTGAACAATAGATGTCTACAAGAAACCGGGTTTCTGGGTTCGCCTGCGTGTTAGACCGCAATTAATAGAATATTAATTCTTATCTTCTGACTTCTACAAACAAAGCAAAATTATGTAGCGATACTTTTAAAGAAATGAGATTAGGACATGGAATTAATTAAATAATCAAGATATCCGTTGTATTCTACTAAAGCTTGAGCAGACATATCACGATCGGCACAACCACGACTGCGGAGGAAACTTAAGCCAGTAATATAAGTAGCAGTATCAATACCTAAAGCACGATATACTTCTCTTGCTCCAGCAATTCCCCACTCATCAAGAGGACCTGTACCACCAACAATTAGACAATAGTTAATCAAGCGTAAGTAGTGAACGATATCGCGCTTACACTTGTCTTTTTGAGTTCCAGCATCCATATCACGGCCACTACCATTAGGGAATTTGCTATAAATAGCATCAACAGCTTCTTGAGCTACAGCATCATAATTACCTGCTAGCTTTTCTGCTGCTTCGAGGCGAGCTGCAGAGCGCTCTAAGCCACCTTTTACAGATTCTAAATCGGAACCGCTGGGAAAACGACCTGCTAAATCAGCAGAAGCAACAGTTGTAGTTAAAACTGATTTCATAATTGAGTTTTTCTCCTCTTCTGAAAATAGATTGGGTTAAAATGTTAATTCGTCAAGTCTAAAACTGGTTAATCTTAACTGATAGCAGCAATAACTGCATCAAAGTAGCCACCACACTCAGAGGCTAAACTAGAGCAGTCGCCTTCAGTAAAGCTCATCTTACGGTATTTGCTTCCAGCTTGACCTTCAGTGTTGGTAGCTGTGATGTGCGCAACAGCACAAGCTTTCATAATTGCAACAGCACGAGCTGCATTACCTGTGGGAACTCCTAGAGCAGCATAGGTTTCCTTCAGACCATTGAGGCAGCGATCTGTGAGGACAGAAGCGTCTCCAGTTAATAGTGCATAGGTGACATAACGAAGAATAATTTCTCCATCCCGTAAGCAAGCTGCCATTTTCCGGTTAGTGTAAACACCGCCACCAGGTGCAGTTAAACCAGGGCTTTCGCAACAGATACCAGCAACAGAGTCAGTAACAATACAGCTAGCATTGCTAGTAATAGCGTTAACAGCATCTAGACGTTTGTTACCGTCAGCAATAAATCCCCTTAAGGCTTCTAAATCTGCACCGCCAACAAAATTACCACTAGCGTCAGCGCTACTTACGGCCTTGGAAAAAGCATCAAGCATTTAATTCTCCTTGTAAAGCTAATTCTAATATTTGACTTAAAATCGTCACAGCTATATATAAGGTATATAGCTATTCAAAATCTCATTTATGAGAAACAAATTAATAAAACTTTACTAAGTGATATGCAAAATCTGTAAAGTTAATTTTTATTACTTTTCCTACTTAATTACTTGACAAACTTGCAGAAAATATTAAATTAATGAACAGCCCCCTTTTGCTTTGGGCTGGGGGTATTAAACATAAGGATTTTTAGTGTTGGTGAATGATGGTTATGATTTTAGGAATCAGGAGATAGAAAAAAGTGTTTCACTACCTAAAGTTAGTGACTAGATTCTGATACTTATAATCAGTAATACCGGATTAAAAAAACACAATTTCCTGAAAATAGTTTAGAGGGTTTTTATGCAGACACAACCTGTTAATACAAGCTTGATGGAAATTAATCCCACACAGGATTATTCAGATCGTTCATCTTGTTTAAAAGCAATCTATCGACAACTTTTTAAAGAAAATAGAAATTTCGATTTCTTTCGTAATTGTACATTAGATTCATTGTTTTTAGCAGGTGAATTAACAACCCGCGACATGATTTGTGAGTTGCTTTGTTCAGAAATGTACAGAGACTATATTCTGGGAGTTAATAGCAATTATTATTTTGTTAGTCTTTGTTTTGAAAGAGTTCTTGGTCGTCCACCAGAACAACTAGAAAAGTATAAGTGGAGTTCTTTTTTAGCAACAGAAGGTCTCAGAGCTTTTGCAGAACAATTGACAGGAAGTGATGAATATATAGCGGCTTTTGGTGACAATATTGTGCCAAGTCGTCGTTCTATGAAACTCTTTTCCAGCGATCAGAATCTTCCTGCTTTACCTAAAGAGCAAAGTATTCAACGCTATACAGGACCAGGGAATATTAATCAGAATAAACCACATTATTATGGTAGTGTTCTACGTTGGAAAAATGGAAATCCACCCGTCCTTGTTAGTAAAATCTTTGCTGTTGTAGCTGTTGCATTCGGCATTGAAGTTATCAGGATATTTTTGACAATTGCCATTGCTGCTTTCAAGACAGGTTCTTTTTAATATTCCTGTGTTAAAAAGCATTTAAAATATTCACAAAAAATTTTCAGTTTATCCAGTTTTAATTACTGTTTTAATCAATTTAAGGAGAAATTAACATGATTCATTTAATGACACTTGCTGCTGCTGTTCCCCATACTCCTGAGTGGAGTCCTCTAGTTGGAATAGTAATGATTATTTGCAATATACTAGCGATCGCTATAGGTAAGTTCACTATGGCTGCTCCTACTACTGGACCCGCATTACCTATGCCAGAAATGTTTGGTGGAATGGGGTATCCTGCACTATTAGCAACTACCAGTTTAGGCCATGTAATCGGATTTGGTGCTATTCTAGGGTTGGCAAATATAGGTATTCTCTAACCTACTGAAATACCTTCAGGGTGTTCTACTAACATTTAAAATATATCTGGTGAAAAATAGTAGAGATATTCCATGGAATGTCTCTACATTTGCTTTGGGTACTTTACCGAATAATTAATAATTAATAGTTAATAATTAATAATTAAGAGTTGATACTCAATAATTAATTATTCATTCAACAATTAAGGTTTAAAGCCTCCCATTGGATAGGGGATAAATCAAAAAAATTTCCTTTGATCCAATCCCCTTCTTTCAAGAAGGGGTAATTATTAATTATTAATTGTTCATTGTTAATTGCTGAAATCCCAAACTATTATATGATCTATTAAAGAAACTAATTATTGATTGTAATTAACACCCTAAGAAAATGGATAAGCGTTTTTTCAATATATTTCCTGGATTAACTGAAGAAAAAGCAATTGCTTTGTTAGAAACACCTCTGGAAGAATTAGAAGACAAATCAGAACGTTATGTGGCAGCAAGTCATTTAGTTAACTTTCCCAGCGAACGATCGATTAATGCTTTAATGAAAACCGTACAAGATACAAATCCTGTCTTAGAACAGAAAATTGCTAGACGTAAGGCGATCGAAACCTTGGGGCGTTTGAATGTGACATCAGCACTACCCACAATTCGAGGTTGTTTGGGTGATGCAGACTGCTACACTGTAGAAAATGCTGTCTGGGCAATTAGTGAAATAGGAACAGAAGACCAAGAAATTCTGGCAGAAATTGCTCAGTTGTTGTCAAAACCTGGTCAAAGTTATCGTTTAATTATTCAGGTGTTGGCAAAATTTGACTATAAACCTGCCATCAGTAAAATTCAGCAGTTTACAGAATCTGATGACGAACCTATTGCTAGTGCAGCGATCGCTACTATTTGTCGTTTAACTGGAGACTATTCGCAAATGACAAAGGTAGTCGAATTTTTAGAGCATTCTAGTGTTAATGCTAGACGTGCTTGTATTCAAGACCTAATTGATACCAAATATTATCAGTCAATTCCAAATATTGCTAAATGCCCAGTTTCAATGGTTTTTCGTCTCCGGGCAATTAGACTATTAGCAGAAACAGGCATTCCCACAGGTGAGATTAACTTTGCTGAAATCGAACCCTTTTTAGATTCAGTCATTCGCGATCGCCCCAATGATCTAGAGTTAGTTCACGAATACGATCAAACTCCAGCTTTAGAATTTGTGATTAAAGAGTTGTATAGTACAGATTTTGGCAGGTGTTATCTAGCTAGCAAAACTCTTTTAGAAGTTTACCCGGAAATTGCAGGAGCAGCATTAATGGCAACCTTTGCCGAAAGCGCTCATAATGATTATGGCGCTCACTATCATGTAGTTAAACTTTTAGGTTGGCTAAAATATGTAGATGCTTATGATTTGTTGGTAGAAGCACTGCACAATACAGAGCCTCAATTTCAGAAATCTCGTGGTGCTGCTGCACTTGCTCTAGCAAATTTAGGAGATGAGCGGGCGATACCTTTGCTGAGAGAAAGTATTAGTAAGACAAGAATTTTTGACTTAAAATATGCTTGTTTGTTGGCGTTGAAAAAGTTGGGAGATAATCAAACTGCTCAGTTGTTTGTTGATGATTCAGATTTATTGATTCAAGCTAAAGCAAAAAATCTGATTTGAATTGTAATATTTTACTAGGAAAAAGGAGTAGAGATGTTGTACAAACTTCTTTCTCCTAATTCCAACAAAAAATATCGTTACAGTAAAATTAGGTGGCAATGAAATCGCTTGATGATAACTGAAGACTGTCTGCTGCATTCCGAGCAATAGCTAATACTTCGCTGGTGTTATTACTCAAAACGATCGCTGTATTACGAGAAGAATAGCCATACAAACTTCCGGGTTTGAGAGCATATTGATTTAGACTACCTTGGACTTTAATTTTATAGCGCTACTTGAATCGGGAATAGGGAACAGGGAACAGGGAACAGCAGACTATCAAACTGTTTCAGGATTTAGAAATGTCCTAACCTTTGCTTAGACTGCTATATCGCCATTGCGAAAGTCTTCGATAATTGCCCAACTTAGGAGAACATAAAACAGTAATTAAATCAAAGTCAAAACTGGGACGAACATTGTTATTAAAGAATAAACCAGAGCAATTAGAAAAAGCTGAAAAAATACTCTTATAAGCTTGGAAATTGAACCATTATGCAGATTTTGACGATTTAGATTATTTGACAAATCACTTAGCTGGACTATACATTCGGATGGGAAAATATCAAGCATATCACCAATGGCTTGATAAAGAGCAGGAGCTTTTGAACCAAGAAAAATTGGAACAAGAAGAGTGCATTAATTATCAAATATACATAGCTCGAGAGCGTGCTGAAGTATTCTTGCACCAGAAGAATTATTCTGAGTCTAAATCATTATGCAATGCTGTTATTAAGCAAGCAAATATAGTTGACAATCAACGCACTAAAAACTACGCCAAGCATATTTTAGCAAATATAGCTATAGCTGAAGCCAACTTCTCATTAGCAGAACAGCTTTTGAAAGAAGGATATGAAGAGGTGGAATCCAATAAGGATAAAAGGAGGATGGCATATTATGAAGCCTCATTTGCTAATTTAGAGAAAGCAAGGGGAAATTTACCATTAGCTAAACAGTGGAAAAATCAAGCACAGAGTCGCTTTAATTATCTAGGTATGGAACCAATGTCTTAAGGGGCGATCGCGGTTGGGAATTTTTCTACCCTTTGATGAAAATAACCTTGATTCTTTTTCAACCAGTTCATCTTATCAGATTCCTAATTTTTGACCCTCATATCATTCCCATTCCTTATCCAAGATTAATGGGATTTTTTTGTGGAGGTACAATAACTACTTTTCCATGTTGACGTATTCATAGAGGAAACAATTGAGTTATCATTACCAAAATAACAACTAACTTTCCCGGAGCTTAAACTAATGAGTCCTTTATTAACAAAAATATTACAGGAAATTGAACAGCTTACTATAGAAGAAAAGTTTCAAATCATTACCTATACTATAGAAAAATTGAAGCATCAGACAATTATGCCCAAAACCTCTAAACATAGTTTGTGTGATTTACGAGGAAGATTACCTAATATCTTAGAGGGAAAAGATGCTCAAGAATGGGTTGGCGAATTACGTCAAGAATGGCAACAAAGAGAACAATAAATTGTTGAAATTATATGAAAATTGAAACAATTTTAGAACCGCTAAA
>NZ_JBNHEQ010000310.1:3536-9376 GCF_050016015.1 Dapis hubbardiae BLCC-M172 | reverse complement strand
TATTTTCCTAGAAAGGAGATTTTATCTGACGATAGTAGACTACTTCTGGGCAAGACGGCTGCACTACAAAGGTTCTCAAATCAATATTTATATCTGACATATTGAGAATCTGCTTTCTATTAAACTAAGACGTTATAGTTTTGATTCAGTATCCACATTCTGGGTAATGCTATACCCCTAAAATTTTTTGAGCTAATTGGATATGTAATTTATGACTAGCTTTGTAAGCCAAATAATGAGCTTGAGGAAAATTTCCCAATAAACTCAAATCTCCAATTAAATCTAACATTTTATGACGTACTGGTTCATTTGTAAATCTTAAGGGTGGATTTAACCATCCGGTTTCGCTACAAACTAAAGCATTTTCTAAAGTACCACCTTTAATTAAACCAGCTTCTCGCAATTGGTCAATTTGATGGGCTAAACCAAATGTCCGAGCTGGAGCAATACAGTCAGCGAAACTTTCTGTTTTTGGAGACCAACTATGCCATTGATTACCAATAGCTGGTAAATCAAAATCTATACCATAAGTAAATCTAGTTTCTGGACTAGGTAAAGCAGCAACAAAACTATCCTCCTGATATATCCAGATTGGTTGAGTTATTATGTGTTGGATATTAGTATTATTAATTTGTGTATTTATACTTTGATAAGAATCTTGCTTATTCTTATTATTCCCCCATCTCCCCATCTCCCTATCACCCCATCTCCCCATCTCCCCATCTCCCCATCTCCCCATCTCCCCATCTCCTTCTTTTAATCCCACAGAAGCGATCGCCTCTGTCCAGACTTTAGCTGAACCATCTAACAAAGGAACTTCTGGGCCATCAATTTCTATTCGAGCATTATCTACACCCATTCCTGTCAAAGCAGCTAACAGATGTTCTACAGTACGGATGCGAATATCTCCAATACCTAATTCTGTGGAGAGAGTAGTAGAAACTACAGAAGATATTCCAGCATTAATAATTGGAGTTTCTGGCAAATCAACTCTGACAAAATATCTACCTGTATTTTGAGGAGCAGGCATAACTTTAATATGAGATTTTATACCAGTATGTAGACCTACTCCCGACTGTGAAAATTCTGCTGCTAAAGTATATTGATAATTCATAATTATTGAAATAATTTTTTTCTCGTTTGTAGCACAGATAAGATGTTTTTCAGTAATTAACAATAAACAATTAATAATTATGCCTTCTTAAAAGAAGGGGATTGACTAAAAGCAAAACTTTTGATTTTATCCTCTATGCAAGGGGATGCTTCAAACTTGAATTTTCCAATTATTAATTATTAATTATTAATTATTCGGTGATAGCTATACCTCTACTAAGATGAAATTATTTGTATCTTCAACTAAATAACTACTTATTTATACTATAAATAATCTGAAATATATCAAGAATAATTTCTCCTTTCAAGACAAGACGAGCTTGATTAATTGATAATGGATAATTATCTCTTTAACAATTGATAATGAAAATTATCTCTAATGATTAATTATTAGGAGAGGCTTTAAACCTTTGGGGATTAATTATCAATTATCCATTGGTAACTATAATCTAGCTGATAGCTTATAGCTGAATGCTTAAAGCTATTTATTTGCAATCGCCACTTGATATTTGTCACCAACTTTTTTGATATTAAAGGCATTAGAATAATTTAAAAAGTCTATCAATTTACCACTTAATTTTAACTGTTTCAAGATTGTAGTAATAGAATGACTGTATTGTTTTTTAAATTCTGTGCCAATATGAGAAATACAAACAGAATTACTAGGGGCATGAGCTACTAAAACTTCAATAATATTCACTAAAGCTTTTTCCAATTTTTCTGGAGAGCTAATTTTTTCTACATTTAAAGTTTGTAAATTTTCGGATTTTTCTGAAGAGCTAATTTTTTTTGAATTTAAAGTTTGTAAATTTTGAGCGATCGCTACTTTATATTCTTGAGATTTTGGGATTTTTTTTACTCGAAATTTAGGAGAGAATATGAAAAAATTATTCAGGGTTTTATCAATCTTTAAATCTTCAAATATCTGCTCTATATCTTCCCCAAATATTGCCATAAATTTTTCATTAACTAATTTCAGGCTCACGAAAATCTGATTCTTCTTGACTGGAATATTAGAGATAATTTTTATCAACTCTTGCTCAAACTCTGCTTTAGAATTAATCTCAGGGAAATCAACTGTTTTTGACTGAATATTTTCCTTATTTTCAACAAGTTCTGTAGTAATATTTTGAGTTTCCAAAATCTCCACTTCTTCGGAAACTACCTGTGATAAATTTTGTTTAGATTGTTTATCTACAGAAATTTCACATCGTTTATCCAATAAACTAGCAATAATAGATAACTCAGAGCTGCGCCGACTAATTGCCTCATTTTCCATTTCCAACAACTCTTGAATTTTCTCCACAAACTCTTCTAATAGTGGAATTTCTGTTGCCATTTTCAGGGAATAATGCTTCACCTCCAAAGTATTTCGATTTTCTATACTCAGAATATTATCTGGTTGTCTTCTTACTCGATAAACAGTCAAACCTTGATTTTGTAAACTATTACAAAGATGAGTCAATAACCAATCCGAAGAACAAACAAAAACAGCTTTAGCATCAGAATATTGCCTACTAATAGCTGCCCCCATAGACATCATTTGAGCATCAGCACTATTTTTACCTTCAGGAACATGAATAAGTTGATATCCACGCTCAAAAAGTTCTGCATCATATTTGCTCAAACTAGAGTTTTTCCAGTTAGCAAAAGCAATTTTAACTTGTAAAGAATATTCAGAAATATTAGCTAAAAATTTCTCGGCATTAATATCAATTTTCAGATTTTCAACATCTAATAATAAAATTGCAATTCCATCTCTGGGTGCTTCAGCTAAAGTTGTTGACTTAGATTGACTAACAGAAATATCCTGCCCTATATTTAATGTGGGTAACTGTTCCATAAACTGCCTACCACAATCTTTGCAGAGATAGCGTTGACGATTATTAGGACGACCATTTTTCCGTAAAGACGTAGAACCACAAGTAGGACATTTCATATATTAAGTCAAAATTCAAAAGTCAAAAGTATTTGATTTCATCTTCAAATAATTTTATGTGAATGACCTATTAAGTCAAAAGTTAGTCACAAGTACCAGCACCTCAAAGACTTTATATCAAGAGAAACTTTCGAGTCACAAATTGAGATTAAAGCTATTTATCCTAACTTCTGATACCAATTACCAAAAGTAATGCTATACTTCAACAGTCAAATAGTTACCAAGATTCAAAGTCTGTTTTTGACAATTATTAGTCGTTTAGGTGTTCCTGAATCAAGGTATGAAAATAAAAATTGAGCAATCTCAAATATTTCTTATTCAAGAGTTTAGCAACTACTAAAAAATATAAATCATACCCACCCATCAGCAACACCGTCGTTTAGTATAGATTTTTCCAAATTTCAACCTCACCCTCTCCTCCCACACTTCACACACTTACCGAAAAATAAAGGTATAAAGCCTCTACATTCATGGAGAAAAAAGAAAAAAAATTCCTTTTAGGCAATCTTTCTTTATAAGAAGAGGTAATAATTAATTATTAATTGTGAATTATTAATTATTAATTATTAATTTATTGAACCACCCAATCAGATGTAGCATTCTTTTTGAGAAATGGTATAACTCCTAACTCCTAACTCCTGACTCCTGACTTCTGACTTCTGACTCCTGTGATACCATAACCATTGTTTAACAAAATTTAATAAAATCATGGCCCGCGATTTAAGAGGATTCCTAAAAATTTTAGAAGACCGAGGACAACTACGGCGAATCAATGCCTTAGTTGACCCTGACTTAGAAATAGCAGAAATTTGTAATCGAATGCTACAAAAAGGTGGCCCTGCTCTCCTATTTGAAAATGTTAAAGGGTCTGACCACTCCATAGCAATAAATCTCTTAGGTACTGAGGAACGAGTATGCTGGGCAATGAATATGGAAAAACCCCAGGAGTTGGAAATCTTGGGTAAAAAATTGGGCATGCTCCAACAACCCAAACCTCCAAAAAAGATTTCCCAAGCAGTAGAATTTGGTAAAGTTCTGTTTGATGTAGTAAAGGCAAAACCAGGGCGCGACTTTTTTCCACCTTGTCAACAAGTAGTTATTGAAGGGGATGCTCTTGACTTAAACAAAATTCCGATGATTCGCCCCTATCCTGGGGATGCAGGTAAAATTATTACTCTGGGTTTGGTCATTACAAAAGATTGTGAAACAGGTACTCCTAATGTCGGAGTTTATAGGTTACAATTACAGTCCCGTAATACCATGAGTGTACATTGGTTATCTGTCCGTGGTGGAGCGCGACATTTACGGAAGGCTGCGGAAAATGGCAAAAAGTTAGAAATTGCAATTGCTTTAGGAGTAGACCCATTAATTATTATGGCTGCTGCTACTCCAATTCCAGTAGATTTATCGGAATGGTTATTTGCTGGACTTTATGGTGGTTCCGGTGTGAAATTAAATAAGTGCAAAACCCTAGATTTAGAAGTACCCGCAGATTCAGAATTTGTGCTAGAAGGTACTATTACTCCTGGGGAAGTATTGCCAGATGGCCCCTTTGGCGACCACATGGGTTATTATGGTGGAGTGGAAGATTCTCCGGTAATTAGATTTCACTGCATGACTCACCGGAAAGACCCAATTTATTTAACAACTTTTAGTGGTAGACCTCCGAAAGAAGAAGCAATGATGGCGATCGCTCTTAATCGGATATATACTCCTATTCTCAGACAGCAAGTTTCAGAAATTGTGGATTTTTTCCTACCGATGGAAGCTCTAAGTTACAAAGCAGCGGTTATTTCTATTAAGAAAGCATATCCAGGTCAAGCAAGACGAGCAGCTTTAGCTTTCTGGAGTGCTTTGCCACAGTTTACTTACACAAAGTTTGTCATTGTAGTAGACGATAGTATCAATATTCGTGACCCGCGTCAAGTAGTTTGGGCAATTAGTTCTAAAGTAGATCCTTCTAGAGATGTGTTTATTTTGCCCAATACCCCTTTCGATAGTTTAGACTTTGCCAGTGAGAAAATTGGTTTAGGTGGTCGGATGGGAATAGATGCGACGACAAAAATTCCCCCTGAGACTGACCATGAGTGGGGTGCAACTTTGGAGTCTGACCCGGATGTAGCTGCAATGGTGGAGAGACGTTGGGGAGAGTATGGGTTGGATGATTTGAAGTTAGGAGAGGTTGACCCGAATTTGTTTGGGTATGAGATTCATTAATTAATTGATAATGGATAATGGATAATGGATAATGGATAATGGATAATTGATAATGGATAATTGATAATTACTTCAGTAGTTTTCAGGTCAATTAACTACATTTCATTGATTAATAATTGATCATGAATAATCAATAATTACTTCAAATTATACAAGCTATATCAACCAATGATTTAGTATTATAATTGTAAGTCATTGCGTGGAACGGAGTGGAAGGAAGTAATCTTAGGGGTTTTAGAGATTGCTTCCTTTCGTCCCAATGACAATTTTTCAGCCAAATTCTATATTATTCGAGGAAATATTCATCACAAATTCTCTCAAGATAAAAACAACTATTTCTGGTGAAGATATTTCTACTTTTGCTTCGGGAATTTCCACTTGTTTTTTCTAGTTGCTTTTTTCTGGAATTTGTTAATTTTTAGTATATTGTTATTTCCCAAATAATTTATGGGCAGTTCAAAATTAAATGCTTTCTATGCTGATGTTGCAGAAATTAATCTACAGAAAAATCAAGCTGAGGAAATATTCATCACAAATTCTCTCAAGATAAAAACAACTATTTCTGGTGAAG
>NZ_JBNHEQ010000310.1:0-3436 GCF_050016015.1 Dapis hubbardiae BLCC-M172 | reverse complement strand
TTAAATGCTTTCTATGCTGATGTTGCAGAAATTAATCTACAGAAAAATCAAGCTGCTGAATAAACTATTTTTCTTGCAGATTTTCACCATGCTAATTGTGCTAGTAACTTAGCAGAAAAACTTCATTCAGAAATGCAAGAGTTTGATAATAGTTTAGATACTGATCATGAAGTTGGGCGAAAACTTGTATCATTTGCTTAAAACATAACCTTTGATGTATCAGCTATTAGCTACCGCAATCCTAGTTTGATTATATTTTATGGATTTACAAATAATGGAGAACCAGTTAAATTGATGCAAAATGTTTCTCAAATTAGTTTGCTTTTGATAAGTTTGCAAAAATTATAACCTGAAAAACCTAAACGAAAAATTGGTTTTATTCAAAATAATTGAAATATTACCCTAATTATTATTTAGCTATATAGCAATCCTAAATAGGTTGTAATATTTTATTGTAGAGGTTTGGTCTCCAAACTCAAGTCAAAATCTGATTTTGAACCGATAAAATCTTAAAGTATGACTTTTAACTTTTAACTTTTAACTTTTAACTTTTAACTTTCATAAATGCCAAAGTTTGATAGTAATTTAGATACTGAACATGAAGTTGGGGTAAAGCTTATATCATTAATTGAAATATTGCCCTCATTATTATTTAGGCAGATAGATATAGCAGTCCGAAATAGGTTGTAATTTTATTGTAGGAGTTTAGTCTTCCCACCCAAGTGAAAATGAGATTTTGAGCCTATAAAATCTTAATACATGACTGTTAAATTTTAACTTTTAACTTTCTTTGCTGATATCTTAAAGCTATATCTACTAAACTTTAACCAAAAATTATCATTTTTCATGCCTACCTTTATATTGTAGAAAAAGGACAGTAAAATTAATGTATAGCAACAGCAAGAATTTAACTTCTGAACTCTAAATTCTGAATTCTAAATTGGGAATTCAACTAGACTGCTCCGATCTGTCTAACTTGGGTAAATTAATTATGTCTACAAACAGGGTCAAATATAATTTTTATAGAGAAAAGCGAGAATGGTTAACAGTTATTTTGCAAATGCAATATTCCGTCATTCCCGCAATTATTTTTAGGGTGACATTCTGCGGATTATTTGCTTTTCTTATTTCTCTACTTTACTACCTAAATTTTCCTGTTACTTTGCCAAGCAAAAGTAGTATAGTTCCCAGTTTAGTCTTAGGTTTACTATTAGTTTTCAGAACAAATACAGCTTATGAAAGATTCTGGCAAGGGCGACAATTATGGGGAAGTATTGTTAATACAGTTCGGAATTTTGCACGAGAAATTTGGGTTTCAGTTGAAGAAAATAATCCAGCAGATAGAGAAGCAAAAGAGGAAATTATGCGATTATTAGTAGCTTTTGCTATTGCTGGTAAATTACATTTGCGTGGTGAGAAGGTGAATAGAGAATTAGAGGGATATATGCCTCAAGAATGGTATGAAAAGCTAAAAAAAATGAATCATCCTCCTATTCACATTGCTTTTTTAATAGGTGATTATCTACAACATCAATATGAACGTGGTTGTATTAATCCCTATCAACTTACTGCGATGTTTCAGTTATTAGATAGAATGGTTGAAGCCTTAACAGGTTGTGAAGGAATTTTAAAGACTCCTATTCCTTTAGCATACTCAATTCATCTGAGACAATTATTGTTAATTTACTGTCTATCATTGCCATTTCAAATAGTAAATGAATTTCACTTTTGGACGGGTATAGTAGTTGCTTTAATTAGTTTTACTGTATTTGGAATTGAAGAAATTGCTCTAGAAATAGAAAACCCTTTCGGTTACGATCCTAATGATTTACCTTTGGATGCTATTTGCACTACAATGTATCGTAATATTGAAGATTTAATTACTTCAGCACCCTGCGTTAGACATTGGAAACGTACACCAATTAACTCACAAAACCATCATTTTTAATGAATTTAACTCCTGTCTCAGTAACTATAGTTCTAAATTTGTCTAAAATTATACATATTTAGGGCTTGCTGATTAAATCTCAAAGCATTTACAAATAAAGATTATAGCCTTTTTAGGTCTGCAAAAAGTACCTAGTTTTGAGCTGCTTTATGCACGGTTCCCGAAAAATCAAAAAGTTAGCATTTTGGGCAAGAGTTGAGCAAAAAATTACTCCCCTACTCCCCTACTTCCCTACTCCCCTACTCCCCTACTCCCCTACTTCCCTACTCCCCCGCTCCCCTACTTCTTAAAAAAGACTATTTCAGCAAACCTTAGTTATTAGCACCAACCCCTGAAGTTGGAGACTTGAAATATAGAATTGTCTTATTTATCTCGTTGTAGGGCGACAGCACGCGACACAGCTAAGGGGATGCTTTAGACCCTCATTCTTGGTTATCTGTCAATAATTTTACCTCAATGTACAACAAAATAAAAACTTTTATTAAATTTTGTATATCTAAAGTAACAATATGAGTCTAGTTTCAGGTAAATTATTTACGGATACATATATTTTTCCAGACTAAATTATCAAAAAAATTGGGTCGCGCAACTCCACCTTTTAAGGTGAAATGTTTTTGGAGCAGGGGGTAAATTCCCCTAAAAAAAATGGTGGTGGTGCATAGTAATGGTAGAGGCGGTGTGAGGAGTGTGGGAGGTGTGGGGAGTGTGGAAAGAAATTAAAAAATATATATATTCACCATTACAATGCAGGATTACCAAAAAAACAACTTCTGACTTGTGAGTTCTGACTTCTGACTTCGTTAAGCTCTTGGATGAATCTCCGGGAACATAATATATAATACTAAGATTAAATATTTATTGAAACAATACAGTAATAAAAATGGCAAATATTCAAACAGGTATAGAAGATAATGATATTACAACTATCTATGAACGTGCTGTAGCCCATTATCAATTAGCAAATTATCAGGATGCAATTGCTGATTATACCAGAGTAATAGAAATTGAATCTAGTAACGCTGAAATTTACTATAACCGAGGTGTGGCCAAGCATCAAATGGAAGATTATCAGGGTGCAATTTTTGATTATACTGAAGCAATTAAAATTGACCCCAGTAATAGCAATTTCTACAATAATCGTGGTTTGGCTTTTTCTCAAATAGGTTATCATCAGGAGGCGATCGCTGATGTGACTGAGGCACTCCGACTCACTCCTAATGATGCTGATAGTTATTACAATAGGGGTTTTGTGTATGAGACAAGTGCAGATCCTGAAAAAGCTATCGCAGATTACACAGAAGCATTAAAAATTAATCCTGGTTATGATCTAGCAGCTCAAAGGCGAGAAAATCTACTTGTATTGATTAACCCTCAGTCTAAAGAAGATACTGTAGCGACAACACCTCAAACAGAGATACAGGTAGAAAAATCTCCAGAAAATAAGTCGGATGTGGCAACAGAGAAACCTCCAGAAGCAGAGTCTAAGGT
>NZ_JBNHEQ010000309.1:0-1489 GCF_050016015.1 Dapis hubbardiae BLCC-M172 | reverse complement strand
CAATAGTGGTTCAGCCTACCTATTTGACACTACTACTGGCAGTTTGCTCCAGAAATTTACCCCACCCGACGGTTCTGAAGAAGACTTCTTTGGAGGGTCAGTAGCTCTAAGGGATAACCTTGCTCTGATTGGTGCCACAGGAGACGATGACAACGGAAGAGAAAGTGGTTCAGCATACTTGTTTACCATCAACCCTCAACCAACACCAGAGCCATCATCGCTCTTAGGAATAGCAGGAACAGTAGCGATCGCCGCCTTATCCCGAAAGAAGCAGCAGAAAAAATAACAATAAAAATTTATCATTTTCTTTGTGGGTTTAATACCCCACCGTCTACACGGTGTTCAAAATTACTTGGGGGAGCGTAGACGCGGAGCGGCTTGTCGAAGACTATCCCCATGTAATTTTCCTCCTGTCTCCAGTATAGCTGTCTCCAGTATAGCTGTCTCCAGTATAGCTGTCTCCTTCTTCAACATAGCTAATTTATTAAGCAAAGATCCAGAGTCTGAATTCTTTGCTTGATTTTTTTTGAGAATTCTAGTTATACCATGTCCGGATAATTAGTGATGAAAACACTTTTTTCCTGATCTCAATTCTCAATTCTCAATTCTCAATTCTCCTCCCTAATTAGGGCTGGCTGATTAATTATAAAAGTATTTACAGATAAAGGTTTTAGCGTTTTAGCGTTGAAAAAAGTACCAACTTTTTGGTAGAAAAAGCTCATGCATGCTGGTATTTTAGGATGATTATGGCAGAAAAATTGAGAGACAATTCTTGCTCCTACCTCCTGGCTCATTCCCATTTCTCCTGTCTCCTGTCTCCCCCTCCTGGGAGGAGGGACGGGTTGTCTCCTACAAAGAGCAAAAAGACTTTCCATACGCAGACCCTAATTATTTATAAACGCACCCTACTGGAGCGACACACTACAAGTTTGGCACTATTTTACCTGTATCATGGCGCTACAATAATGAACTACGGTATTATGGCTCGATAATATTGAGATTACTTTTAACTTTTAATATCAAATCCGTTTAATTGGACATAAAAAAAATCTTCAATCGCCATAACTACGTTTATCTTTGTAATTCTTTCTCCTCCTGACTCCTGAGGACTGACTTCCCCTCCTGGGAGGGGTTAGGGCAAGGAAGGGGTGGGTTGACTCCTCCTAACTTAACCATTCTATGGCTGTTTAACCGGATTTGATATAACTTATTATGTTAACTCCAGGACAAATCTTAAAACAACGTTACCAACTACAAAAACAACTAGACCGTACTATACCAGTATTTGTAGGTTGGGTTGAGGTAACGTAGCTTGCTTCCCGTAAAGGTAACCCAACATAAACCGAAAACGTAAAGGTGTTGTTGGGTTTCACTGTCGTTCTACCCAACCTACTTTTATCAAGTTCAAAACTTCCCAAACAGCGCTCGCCTGATTACTCAGTGGGTGATAATTAATTTAACTATTGTACAATAGTCAGGCTCGGAAACT
>NZ_JBNHEQ010000308.1:0-2568 GCF_050016015.1 Dapis hubbardiae BLCC-M172 | reverse complement strand
TGTTGTAGTTCACCCCGTTAAGGTAACACTTAATTAAAACACTTGTCTAGGAATACTTTTCTATAGATTTAGTAACTATATCTTGATAATTCTATAATTACTTCAATCTCCCCTACTCCCCTACTCCCTTACTCCCCACCCCCAACTACATAATAACTATTCAACCATATTTGATATTAGGAGTGAGGGCGGGTCTCATGTTAAGTTAATCATGTTAAATTATTCAGATTAACCCGCCCTACTATTCCAACATTTTAGGGGTGTCACTTCACTACACCATTACTTCCATCAGTTGTCAAAAATTCAATTCTGACTCCTGACTCCTTTCTAATGATGATGGTGGTGATGGTGGTCGTGATGATGATGATGTTCGTGAGAATGTCCATGCTCACCATGGTGACTATGGCTATGAGTTGAGTTTGCTTGTGCTATTGCTAAAGAAGGATTAACAGCTAAAGCATTTTCACTCAATAATTCCTCAATATAAAGGTTAGCCCACTCGGCAGCCATCTGCAAAAATTCTGGGCGGTCATTTACACAAGGCATTTGACGATAAGTTACTTCTGGATGTTTCCGACGCAAACCTTCAATAATATGCTCTACATCTAATAATGTTTCATGGTTTTCTGTGGCAAAACCAATAGGCATAAATATGATAGATGTTGCACCTAATTCTATGAGGTTTTTTGCTGCAGTTTTACCATCTGGTTGAGTCCAGTCAATGAGTGGAGTATCGTGGTTTAACCAACCTACAGAAATTAAAGGAAAACGATTAATTAAACGTTCTCTTACTAACTCATAAAGTGCCTGACTTTCATCAATTCCAGAAGTAAAACCTTTAGCTTCGTGGGGGCAACCATGATTTGTTAAAACAATGCCAATTTGAGATGGTAAATGAGCAACTGCTAAGTCATTAGCAATTTCTTCTTCTACCATTTTTGCCATTAAATCAATATAGTCTGGTTCGTTATAAAAGGAAGGAATATAACGTTGACCTTTAACCCAATTTTCGGTTTTATCTGCTAATTTTACTAATGCTTTATTAACTTGTTCGACGGCTATTCCACTGGTGAAAATAGAGTCAACTACTAATAAAGGATAAATCAATAATTTGTCAAATCCTTCTGATTTAATTTGTGTTAATACTTGTTCTGGTAAGTGGGGAGCGCAAAAGTTAAAAGCTTTAAAAACTTTGATCTTATCGCCCCATTTTACTTGGAGATTTTTTTCAATTCCTGCTCGTTGACTTTCAAAAATAGCGTTATGAGGTGAGATGAAGTTGCCATGTTGATGACTCCATTCATGTAAGTCAAACACAGCTAATAATTTTGCTAAAGGGGGATATATCCAGGTAGGAACTGGAGCAAATTTTGCAGTGAGTAAGTTTAATGCTTGTTCGTTATAATTGGCAAAATCTTCATAACTTTCTACTTCGCCATATCCCATTAATAAGACTGCTACTCTGTCTTGACTGGGAGATGCAGAATTTGTTGGGTTTTGAATTTTTTCTGGAGTTGTAACCACGTTTTGCTCCTCTAGTTATGTTGATTAATTAACTTGATAAAAGAAGGTGCAACAGAAATAATTTACCAGTCTATACTTGCTTTTTGAACAAGTATAAAAATACTTTTTTTAAGGACAAATTTGATTCAAATTTGACTGGAAAACAATCAAACATTTTTGTTAAACTTGTCCGTAACGGAAGTCAGAAGTCAGAAGTTAGATTTGATAGACTAAAAACTTGGACAATACAACAGTTTCAGGCAATTATTTGAAATTTAAAGCTTGAAACTATTTGTGACATCCTTCAAGTGAATTGGTATATGATTATTAATTTCTGTGCAAGAGTAATAGCGGGTAATTCCACTCTGGTGTTAGTGTAGCATTCCCTACCGGGGGGATGGGTACTGGAATAATTGAGATTATATAAAGGTTTGAAAAGTTAAAAGTAATCTCTGAGTAGTCCAGTAGTAAGTTTGTACGCATCTAACTTGCTAGTTTTGATTGATGCGGAAACGCGGAGACACGGAGATGGGGAGAGGGTAATGGGACTTTTGTCCTGTTTTTAGGATATGCAATTTCAATGCGTCTAAGCTTAGACTGACACAGCTCAAAGTTTAGAGTAAGAGTTAATTTATTTTCTTAAGCACCCTGCCAGAGGTGATGAGTAGTGCAATTTTTCCTTCTATTGCGTCGGGAGCAATAATTAATTCATTTTCTTAAGCACCCTGCCAGAGGTGATGGGTGGTGCAATTTTTCCTTCTATTGCTCTATACGCAATAGTCAATACATTTTCTGAAGCACTCCGCCAGAGGTGATGGGTAGTGCAATTTTTCCTTCTATTGCTCTATACGCAATCGTCAATACATTTTCTGAAGCACTCCGCCAGAGGTGATGAGTAGTGAAAAATTCCTTCTATTGCTCTATACGCAATAATTAATTCATTTTCTGAAGCACCCTGCCAGAGGTGATGGGTGGTGCAATTTTTCCTTCTATTGCTCTATACGCAATAATTAATTCATTTTCTGAAGCACTCCGCCAGAGGTGATGGGTAGTGCAATTTTTCTT
>NZ_JBNHEQ010000307.1:8793-12088 GCF_050016015.1 Dapis hubbardiae BLCC-M172 | reverse complement strand
CTGCCTAACTTTTCCTTCTTAATTATTGCGATATCCGCAATAGTCGTTTCATTTTCTGAAGCACTCGAAAAACTCGACCCTGGAGACTGCCTAACTTTTCCTTCTTAATTATTGCGGATGTCGCAATAGTCATTTCATTTTGTGAAGCACTCGAAAATTCGACCTCGGAGGCTGCCTAACTTTTCCTCTTAATTAACTATTGCGGATGTCGCAATAGTCATTTCATTTTGTGAAGCACTCGAAAATTCGACCTCGGAGGCTGCCTAACTTTTCCTCTTAATTAACTATTGCGGATGTCGCAAAAGATTTTATATTTTACGCTCTTTAGATTTCATAGCTTGATTCACCGACACCATAACTGCCTAATTCATATTACTTTATTGCCAGCTTATAGATTTTTTTGCTCTACTTACCTGTTTGATTGAAAATCTATTCAGTGTATCCTACAAATCACCCATTAGCTGATAACTGATAGCTCAATACTCACATATTTTTTTCAACTCAACCCTTAATTTGTTCAGCCATCCAGTGCATATAAGGAGCATAACCAGAGACGATTGGTAAAGCAATTATTTCCGGTATTTCATCAGAATGTAATTCTCTTAATTTTGATTCTAGGACGTCAAACTTATCTAAGTCTGTCTTAATTAATAAATTATAGGAATCTTCTGAACATAACTCTCCTTTCCAACTATAAATTGAGTGAACTGGAAAGATATTTACACAAGCTGCTAATTTTAATTCTACTAAAGATTTTGCAATTGCCTTAGCTTCATCTAGAGAAGGAACATTTACAAAAACAACACCATAATTAGTTGCAGTCATAACCTTATTTTTTATTTTTCTCTGAGTTTTTAATTAATTTATATTCAATTTAATCAAAGCTGAATTATCTGGCACTAGCAAAACTAAAAGACAATTTTGTTGATGCTGGTAAAATTGTATTAACTAATCCTGCTTTTTCTAGATTTGCTCCAATAAATGTTGCTTCACTCAAGTCAGCTTCACTCAAGTCAGCTTCATAAAGTTTACTCCAATTCAAGTTAGCTCTAACTAAATTAGCTTGTGTTAAATTTGCCCCTGTTAGATCGGCTCCATTTAATTTTATATTCCGCATTAAAGCTCTGCTGAAGTTAGTTGCTAATAAGTTTGCTCCTTCCAAATTAGCTCCATGTAACTTCGCTTCACTAAAGTTAACTCCATTCAAATCTGCTGCACTTAAATCTATTCCATTTAGATAAGCTCTTCTGAAATTAACTCCTGTAAGTTGAGCACCGAATAGTCTAGTTGCGATTAGTTTTGCTTCGTACATATTAGCCCAATTAAGATTAACACCTGTGAGATTAGATTCTCGCAGATTAGTAGATTCTAAAGTGGCACTACAGAGATTAGCACTCCATAGATTAGCCCGTCTAAGGTTGGCACCTGTAAGATTAGCACCACTTAAATTGGCTCTAGGAAGTTTGGATTTTACTAAAAAAGCTCCACTAAGATTGCTTTTTGTCAGGTCAGCATCAGCTATTCTAGTTTCACCCATTTTGGCAAAGCTGAGGTTAGCTCTATGTAATAATGCTTCATTAAATTGAGTTTTTGTGAGAAAAGCTCTACTTAAATTTGCTCCTGTTAAATTGGTCTTGGAGAAGTTAACTCCGATCAGAATTACTCTTCTCAAGTCAATTCCGGTTAAATCTAGGCCACTAAAGTCTCTTTCTCCTTGTTCGTATCGCTGGAGCAGTTCTTGTTCTTTCATGGCTCTATAATTTCCCAATTTATATTAAATAAGTTATTAAGTCTTACTTAATATGTTATTACAGCTTTCTCAATTTAGAATTAGCCAATTGTATTACAAAATGTTATTATGGCTTGACATTTTCCTAGATTGTTATTGATTAAAGATTATTTTGAGGTGGAATTGGTTACTTATTGAGAGTGAAAGTATTATTATAATTTTGAGGAGGTTAATTTACTGTTAATTATACTGTTGTATATTCTTTTTATGATACATATTATTCAAGAAATTTTTAAGTATATACCGCAGTTTCTGGTGTTAAATTTTATATTAAATTTAATTAAGAAATATAGATTTACTGTTTAAATATCTTTCGATTAAAATAATGGCTACAATATCATCTATTGGTTTGGGAGGGATTCGCATTCCTGGTGGAATTAGACGTACAAATCCTTGAGGGGGATATATTTGCCAGTAGCGATCGCGAGCTTCTAAGCTACTATAGCGTTCATCTATTTTTATTATTGGTATTATTTCTGGGATAATTTTTTTGAGTTGTTGTTCCCATATTTTGGATGTGGTTTGGTCGCCTATTACAATTAAATTAATATCAAATTGTTGATTTAGTTTTGTAATTGTTGTGGTAATTTTTGCAGATTCTACGACTTGGTGATAATGGAGTTTTCTATTTTTATCCATAATTGCAATTCCACATTTATCACGACCGGGGTCAAATCCTAAAATCATTTTTACCTATTTATATTATTTGTTTGTAGCAGTATTAATACTGTCTAATTTATGTTGATAATTTTTTATAGCAGTTTTCATTAATATAGAGTACAGAGATTTGAGTTTAAAGAAAGAAGGAAGAAGGCTCATATTATCTAGGAGAGAAGGAAGAAGTAATGCAAGTCATGAAGTGAAAACCGCTATAAGTAGTTTTGCTTTTAGGAATTTCTGATATGGAAGGGAGCCGGGAATAGGGAATAGGGAACAGGAAGTCAATAGGATATTTCAGCAATTAACAATGAACAATTAATAATTAATAATTACCTCTTCTTTCAAGAAGGGGATTGGCTAAAAGGAATTTTTTTTGATTTATCCCCTTGAAAGGGGAGGCTTTAAACCTTAATTGTTGAATGAATAATTAATTATTGACTATCAACTATTAATTATTAATTATTAATTATTCGGTAATTAATTTTGCTTATAAACTTATATTATACTAGGCGTGATAAATGTTCACTACAACAAATAATATAGAGAGTAAAGACTATTGTTTGAAAAACAGGAAATTAGAGTTAAGTATCAACACAAAATTAACTGCACATTTTTTCAGAAAATAAATTGCCTTAAATTCTCTTGAGTAAATAAATCTAAGTGAACATTACAATACACAAATAATTTTGTTTCCCTAGTTAATTGTTTATTGCCTATTCCTATTTAAGGGACTGTTGGTACAATTAAGTATTAAGAGAAGATATGAATGACTAAAATATAAAAGATTTAAGACTTCGACAAATTGAAATCTGGTAGATAGAGAAGTGTTCGGTACATATTTTCCTA
>NZ_JBNHEQ010000307.1:0-8693 GCF_050016015.1 Dapis hubbardiae BLCC-M172 | reverse complement strand
CTCCTGTTTATATTTCCTGATACATTCAATTTGTCAGGCACTTCCAATTTATAAATTCTCCCAAAATCTTTTATTATTATCTTCAAGACGAATAACCTAAGTTTTGTTTCCCTAGTTAATTGTTGATCGCCTATTACCATTTAAGGGAATGTTTGTACAATTAAGTATTAAGAGAATATAGGAGTGACGAAAAGATCAAAGGTTTAAAACTTCGACAAATTGAAATCTGGTAGATAGAGAAGTGTTCGGTACATATTTTCCTATATTTTTATTTAAGAGACAAATAGTTGTCTTGATTTATTCCTTTTTATTCTCTATTCCCTATCTCCTGTTTATATTTCCTGATACATTCAATTTGTCAGGCACTTCCAATTTATAAAATTCTCCCAAAATCTTTTGTTATTATCTTCAAGACGAATAACCTAACTAGGGATAGAATACTCATTCTATCTATTCAGATGCTTTATTTCTTGGTCTTCCCTTAACTTTTTTTTCTCTCCATAATAAATTAGTACCCATACATGACTACCTAATTCTTTAGTAGTTGTTGACGTTCTATTTCTAACTGTTCAATTTCTTGAGTGAGAGCTTCTTTTTGTTGTATGATATTATTGAATTGATTTTGAGTTAAGTTAAGTTCGGCTTCAGTTTTTGCTTTTGCCGCTTGAACTTTTTTTAGCTCTTCTTGAGTACGAGCTTTTGCTGCTTGAACTTGATTTAATTGCTCTTGAGTTATTTTTAGTTGGGTCTCTGTTTCACTTTTTTGGATTAGCGCTTTGTCTAGAGATTGATTAACTTGATTTAACTGAGTTAGAGCTAATTCTAAATCATATCTTGCTTTTTCTAATTCATTTTTAATACGAGTTGTTTCAAATTCAGCTTTTGTGACTGCCTTGCGAGTTTCATTAAGTTTTGTTTGAATTTCATCTATTCTAAAAACGCCTTTTCTTAATGGTTTGCTTGTGGCAAATAAGATTGCTAAAGTTAAAGCCGAAAGAATACTGCCAGTAACTATAGTAACTAAAGCGGCAGTATCACGGGGTCTAAGATGAAATATTCGTAGTCTAGCTTTGCCTACCTTTGTTCCTAGGCGATCGCTAATAGTAGCTATTACACCGCCTAGAACTAAAATTACTAATACTAAGGTTATACCGGCGGTCATTAAGGGCTGCTGGTAGTTGTGTTATTTTAAGATTTCCTTGAGTTGATTGGTCGTTTGAGAATATTTGCCTAAACTGAAAATAGGCAGTAATTTATTTAATTTATTTACTATTATTTTCTCTGATTTCTCTTAAGTAAGGCTTATATTTATCAATTAATTAAGGTTTACAGAGAAAATAATATTTTTGATCAGTTTACCATTTTGAGATTCTGAGGATGAACTGGGAGTTAACTACCTATAGTTTATGTTACAGGTTTCAATTTATAGCTTGATTTGAATCTATCCTTAACAGTATTTTTAAATTCGTTAATATGTCCTAATAAATCAGGTAAATTGTTGACTTAAAGCCACTGGGTTATGTACTGTAATTTTCTTTTTATGAATGGATATCATACTATCTTGCCGTAGGTCTCCCAGTAAACGAGTAACTGTCACCCTTGTTGAGCCAATTGCTTCTGCAATGGCTTGGTGAGATAACTTCAGGTCTATTGTAATCCCTTCTTTACTAGGAACTCCAAAATCTCGACAAAGGATTAACAAAAAGCTAACCAGTCTTGAACCCATATCTCGGTGTGCCAATGTCTCAATCATCATCTCTGTTTGTAAGATTCGAGATGATAGTCCACGCAATAAAATAACTGACAGTTCTGGATCTTCTCTCAGAGCTTTCTCTACCTGGTCAATTGGCACTGATATTAACTCTACTGGGGTAAATGCCACTGCATGGTAGAAACGGTCAGACTTATGGCCTGTAATTAGGGATAGTACCCCAAATACGCTATTTTCCCGAAGTAGGGCTACTGTAATTTCGTCTCCTGCTTCATAAACCCTGGATAGTTTAACTGCGCCTTTAATTAAGACGTAGACACGCTCTGCTGGGTCTCCTGGAAAAAATATTGTCTTGCCCCGTTCAAAAGTTTCTACAACTGGTGGATATGACCCGCCAGATATATTACGGAAAACATTTGCTAGTGGTCTATCATGCGTCACGACCAATTTCCTTACACTCTTTTATAAATATATTTTTCTTTATATCTTTTAACAAATAGCTCACTAACTGAGCAAAGGTTGTACTATCAAATTGCAAGGTATTGCTATATATTTAGGATTTACTTTACTTTGTTGTAAACACTTGAGATAGATTAGCACAATGAAACCTAAAAATTTAATTTTAAATTCTGGCCTATAGGTGCTATTTTATTTAATTGCAAATATGCAGTTTATAATTATAGCATAAATTCGTCATAATAAAATTAAATTATAAAGTTTTTATCTGATTAGAGATTCTACTACAATTTATAGTATTATGTTAGATTTAACCGGAAAAAATGCTCTGGTGACAGGGATTGCAAATAATCGTTCTATTGCTTGGGGTATTGCTCAACAACTTCACCAAGCAGGGGCAAATTTGGGGGTTACTTTTCTGCCAGATGATAAAGGTAGATTTGAAAAGAAGGTTTGGGAATTAGTAGAACCTTTAAATCCTTCTTTATATTTACCTTGTAATGTTCAGGATGAGGAGCAGGTTCAGGCTACTTTTGCCCAAGTAGGGGAAAAATGGGGAAAGTTGGATATTCTCATTCATTGTTTGGCTTTTGCAGGTAAGGACGAATTATCTGGAGATTTTAGTAATACTACTCGTGAAGGATTTACTCGTGCTTTAGAAATTAGTTCTTATTCTCTAATCGATTTGAGTTCAAAGGCTAAAGAGCTTATGACTGAAGGAGGAAGTATTGTAACTCTGACTTATTTAGGTGGTGTACGAGTCGTTCCTAATTATAATGTGATGGGAATTGCTAAGTCTGCTTTGGAAATGAATGTTCGTTATTTGGCAGCAGAACTTGGCAAAAAAAATATTCGGGTAAATGCTATTTCTGCTGGTCCAATTAAAACTTTGGCTTCTTCGGCAGTGGGTGGTATTAAAGATATGATTCATCATGTAGAAGAAATAGCTCCATTGCATCGGACTGTGACTCAAATTGAAGTTGGTAATACTGCTGCTTTCCTATGTAGCGATCTGTCGAGTGGAATTACTGGTCAGGTTATCTATGTGGATGCTGGTTATGAAATTATGGGAATGTAATTGAATTTAGAATTTAGAATTTAGAATTCTGAATTCAGAAGTGAAGAAAGTAATTAGTACCGACACATATTCAATGGTGCGTTACGACGGATTGTTAAATCCCTTTCACAGTCTAAATTTTAGCCGTCTAACGCACCCTACAAATTTGGACTAAATTAGCTGGAAGCCTGTGCTACTGAAAAATTAAAATTCAAAATTTATATTTATATCTTTAAAAATTATGCAGATAAGCGATCGCCCTTCTCCATCTACTCCGATAAAATTGGATTTGCCTGCCAGAGTTGGTTCCGTGAAACGGACGACTGGGGAAACTGATGTAACTGTTAGTCTTAATATTGATGGTGTGGGTAATTGTAAGGCTAATACTGGCATCCCTTTTTTAGACCATATGTTGCATCAAATTTCTTCTCATGGATTAATCGATCTGGAAGTCCAAGCTGTGGGAGATATTGAAATTGATGACCATCATACTAATGAGGATGTGGGAATTACTTTGGGCCAGGCTTTAAGGCAGGCGTTGGGCGATCGCAAGGGTATTGTCCGTTTTGGTCATTTTGTGGCTCCTTTGGATGAGGCGTTGGTTCAGGTGGCCTTGGATTTTTCTGGTCGTCCACATTTGAGTTATGGTTTGGAAATGCCTACTCAACGGGTTGGTACTTATGATACTCAGTTAGTGCGGGAATTTTTTGTGGCTGTGGCTAATAATAGTTTGATGACTTTGCATATTCGGCAGTTGGCTGGAATTAATTCTCATCATATTATTGAAGCAGGGTTTAAGGCTTTTGCTCGTTCTCTACGGATGGCAACGGAAATTGACCCCAGGCGAGTTGGGGAAATTCCTAGTTCTAAAGGTGTTTTGTAATTCAGTTATCAGTTATTAGTTATTCAGTTATCAGTAGTAGACTGTTTCATCTTAAATGATGCAATAGATGTAGGTTGGGTTGAGGGACGAAACCAAACAACAATCTTTCTCCCGTACGGACGCCCTTATGCAACGTCCCTACCTTACTCCCCTACTCCCCTACTCCCTAATGCACTATTTTAGGTGAAACAGTCCAGTAGGATGAATTTTACATTATCAGGACTTAGGCAAAAAAACCTTTTTCTGTCATTGCGAGCGGTAGCGAAGCAATCTCAGGGGTTTTGGATACTGTTTCTATTTATTCATAATGATAACTATACTAACAACAATAGCTGATAGCTGACGGCTGAATTCTTACAGATTATGATTAAACCTGAATGATTTGATGTTGTTGAATTATTAGTTAGAGGTTGAATGTATCAGGAAATATAAAAAAAGAAGATAGGGAACACTTAACTGGGAACACTTAATTGGTATGGAGGGAATAGGGAATAGGCAAAAAAACAATTATTTGTTATCAAGAAATTCACAACTAACTGATTGAGTATGAATAGTCACCTACTCCCTCTGTAGAGTTATTTCAATCCCTTGCCTTATTCAATCTTAAAGCTTGAATTCTGAAACTTTTTGCTTAATACTTATTTGACAAACAGTCTCTTAATTTACCTTCGGAGCGCCAATTTATAGGCAGTCAAGGGACAATTGTTGAATGTTATAATGATGGAAAATATGAAGTTTAATTTTCTAATGAACAGGGAGAAAGTTTAGCTTTATGTAGTCTCAGTAATAATGAATTTATGGTTGTTTGGCAACAGTGGAAAATGGAGCAAAAATTACTACTCTCATAGGTCATATCGATATGATAAATGGTGTAGCCGTTACCCCCAATGTCAAACAGGTGATTTCGTCAGATCACAAAACAATTAAAGTGTGGGATATCAAAACAGGAGCAGAAAGTTCTGCCCTCACAGTCATAGATCGCAATTACATAAGAATTATAACTGTTACTCCAGATGGCAAGCAGGTAATTTTAAGTTCAGATGACAATATTAGAGGGGGAAAAGTTGAAGCGTGGAGTCTCGATAGGGAACAAATTTCTAGTCTTACAGTTCTAGAAAGAAATGAGTCTATAAGCGTTGCAACTTTTACCCCAGATGGCAAACAAGTGATTTTAGGTTTAAATAAAACTATCAAAGTGTTGAGCATGGAAACTGGAGAGGAAGTTGCTAGTTTTACTGGGGAAAGCGATGTAGAATGCTGTGCTGTGGCACCGGATGGGATGACTATTGTAGCAGGGGAACGCTCAGGAAGTTTACATTTCCTCCGCCTCGAAGGAACGGAGACACAACCATGAACAACCAACCTCAACCTCCAACTCCAACCACCCCCTACCCAACAATATTTCAACAATACATTCGACAAAAAACCGAGAATTATGTCGATCGCCCCCTCATCTCCACCACCATCAACAATTTCCTCCAAAACCACAGCCACGGTTACTTCACTCTCATCGGTTCCCCCGGTAGCGGTAAAAGTGCCTTCCTCGCCAACTACACCATCCAAAACCCCCAAACAGTTTATTACACTGCCGAAGTTGAGGGCAAAAACCGCGCTGACGAATTTCTCATAACCTTATGTACCCAACTCATCCAAAAAATAGACAACCAAAACCCCACCCTTCCCGACAACGTTACCGACGGCAGTTGGTATCTTTCCCTATTACTCCAGAAAATTAGCGACAACCTGACGGCAGAGGAAAAATTAATCGTAGTAGTGGATGGATGCGACAACCTCGATCGCCAAAGTCAACCACGAGACTCCAATATATTCTACCTGCCCAGATATTTGCCCAAACAAGTCTATTTCCTCCTCGCCCGCAGACCATTTCTGAGAGCAAAGTCTGGTTTATTAATTGAAACTCCTGCCGAAACACTGAATTTAGAACAATTCCCAGAACAAAACCAGGCAGATGCACGAGCATACATTCAGCATTATTTGGCAATTCCGGAAGTGGGAGCAAATATTAAATCTTGGGTTACTGAAAATTATCAGAGTGAAGCAGAATTTTGTCGAGAGTTGGTTGTTGCAAGTGGGAATAATTTTATGTATTTGAGTCAGGTGTTGGGTGTTATCCCCCCTAACCCCCCTTGGGAAGGGGGGGAATCGGAATTCTCACCTCCTTTTGGGAGGGAAGGAGACGACTGTAGGGGCGAATGGCATTCGCCCTTATAAGACATGGAATGTCTCTACGACAGGTTTAGAGGAATATTACCGGAGTTTGTCGCAAAAAATGGCTGGTGAGGGTTTGTCAGAAATTGAGTTGGGAGTGTTGAGAGTTTTAGTTGAGGAAGAAAAAGCAGTTTCTGTAGAGGCAATATCTCAATTCATAGACACCGATGAATATGATGTGGAAGAAGTATTAGAAAATTGGCTAGAATTTTTACATTGGCAAGAAATTAGGGGAGAAATCTGTTATAGTTTGTATCATTGGAGTTTCCGTAAATTTTTGCGGTCTGTTATTTTTTTATAGGTCCAGTAGGGTGTGTTAGCGTTTGCGCAGCATTCCGCAGGAAAGCGTAACGCACCGAATTGTGATATAGGTGGTGCGTTACATTTCATTAACGCACCCTACAAGATGACTATTGCAATATTGTAGGTGTGTCATACCACTAGGTTGAAGGCGATCGCTCAAACAGCCGATAAATTGCACCCTTTATAGAAAAAATCCAGAAATAATCAATTATATAAAATCAAGTTGAACAGTCGTCATTGCGACGAAGCGGAAGCAATCTCCGCACACATAAGAGATTGCTATCCGTTCCGGAATGCTCCGCAAACCTTCCACTCCGTTCCAGTCGCTGCGGACGCAAGCGATAGTAATTATCCGGATTCTATATTATTTCTCCCTGTTCCCTAAAAAATGATATAAGATATATTTGCAATCTATCTTAATCAATAATCAAATGACTACCAAAAATTTCACCAGAGATGAAATGGAAACAGTGCAGGAAATATTGCAAACAGATAGCCGAACTGTCCCACCTGTACTCAAACAAGAATCTATTAAAGATCTAGGAACTGCCGATATCCCTAGAGAAATATTCTTTTCCCCTGAATATCATAACTTAGAAGTCGAAAAGATGTGGAAAAAAGTCTGGCAGTGGGCTTGTCGAGAAGAAAATATTCCTAATGTGGGCGATTATGTGGTATATGATGTAGCTGACCTTTCCGTAATTGTTGTTCGGAGTAAAGCAGATAAAATTCAGGCATTATACAATTCTTGTTTGCACCGTGGGACCCAATTATGTGTTAACGAGGGAAATACTTTAGCTTTAAAATGTCCCTTTCATGGTTGGACATGGAAACTAGATGGTACTCTAGCTCATATTCCTTGTCGGTGGGATTTTGAACAGGTAGAGGATGAAGCTTTCCGGTTGCCTGAAATTAAGGTGGCAACATGGCAGGGCTTTGTGTTTATTAATTTTGACCCAAATTGTGAGTCTCTTGAGAGTTACTTAGAAAATCTACCCGAACATTTCCAACAGTTTGCTTTACAAGAAAGGTTTATAGCAGCTCACGTTGCTAAAGTGATGCCTGCTAACTGGAAAGTAGCACTAGGGGCTTTTTTAGAAGTTTATCATGTAATTGGAACACATCCACAAATTCTCAAATTCAGTGGAGATGCTAACTCCCAAAATGACATTTATGGTCGTCATAATAGGTTAATTATGCCAATTGCGGTGCAAAGTCCCCATCTAGGTAAGCTACGAGACCCACAAGCTCCTGCGACAGGTCTGATAGAATTTATGGGAATTGACCTAGAAACATTACAGATATCTGAGGAAATGAACCCTCGTGCTTATGCAGCAGAAGTCACTCGACAAAGCTTCAAGCAGAATTTAGAAGTTGACTGCTCTACTGTTTCTGATACAGAGATGCTGGATATAATTTCTTACTTTATTTTCCCTAACTTGATGATATTTCCTGGTGTCGGTCAACCTTTCATGTTTCGTTTTAGACCTTATGGTAATGACCCTGATAGTTGTATTATGGAATTCCTAGTCTTGCAACCTTGTACATCGGGAGTTATGCCACCAGCAGCTAAAATTCATTGGCTGACATCTGAGGAAAACTGGAGTGATGTACCAGAATTGAGACAAGCAGGACCAGTGCTAGATCAAGATGCTTCCAACTTACTCCTGCTGCAAAAAGGTTTGAAAGCATCTGCAAAGCCTGGTATTACTCTGGGTAACTATCAAGAATCTCGCATCCGTCACTTTCATCAGATATTGGATAAATATTTGAGCTAATATTGCACTACGCGCAATTTAGAATTTAGAAGTCAACTGACAAAGCTAAAATAGTAAAATAGTAGGGGCGGGTTTCCCCATTAAATTAATGAGTTTTCACGTTTGATCAAATAAACCCGCCCCCCAATGATGTAACGCACTATTTTAGATATGTCATTCCAGTAGTAGATCGACACACCTTGCATTCGGGCGGGTTTATTTAATTTGATGGGTGAGTATTGAATTTTCGACTAAAACTCGCCCCTACGTTTGTGCATTCGGGCGGGTTTATTTAAT
>NZ_JBNHEQ010000306.1:0-17740 GCF_050016015.1 Dapis hubbardiae BLCC-M172 | reverse complement strand
GAGTCAGAGTTTTTTCATTTGCTGAAGCTCCCGGAGGCGGATGATAAAATTTTTCTCTTCTCTATAGGTCTAGAGCAAAGGATGAGATTGCCTTTTCTGCAAATATTCTTCCCTTAGTTTAAGTTTGGCAACTTCCTGCTGCAATTTCCCATAAATAAACAGCAAAAATTGTCTGAAGTTATTGTCAGTGCGAATAAATATTCTGTTGTAATGATGTAATGCCTATAGAAACAAACTATATAAAAATTTGTCTGCTAGGTTGTCTTGCAGGGTCTGATGAAAATTCAGTATGTATAAATTCCACAGAATTATAAGTATTAATCCACAAATGAGCGCCACAAGGTGCGGGATTGTAAGGTTCATAGACAATTTGGCAAGGACCTGGAATATATAACTCATAACCATAGTCGTTGCGCTTGCCTTCCTTAACAGAAAGCACTGGTTCCAGTTTTTCAGGAGGTTTACCGAAATTACCTTTAATCTTGTTTTGATTAACATGAATCATTTTAGGTTCGGTGGGTTTTTCCTTGTTCCAGATACCTTTCGGACCGCGCCGAGCCGGAATTATTACAGGCATTCCATTTTCAGAAACTGGTATTTCCCAGAATCTACCATTTTTCTCCGCATCTTTGACTCTTCCTTGAGCTAGTAAAACTAATAAACGTTGACGGGAGATACCTAATAAAATGGATGCTTCTCTAGTACGCATGATTTTTTCCTCAACTGTTGTACAATAGTAAGTGTTTAAAGGTAGGTAACTTTCCGAGGTACCTAAGAATAAATGTAAATTTTGGATTTTGTTTTCCTCTAAAACTTCAGAACTGGCTCTTAATGCTTAGAAATTTTCCACCACCAAATAGCGCCTCATTCTCGGCGACTCGAAAATTTCACACAGCACAGATCGGGAGAGAAATGAAAAATTTTCCACCGCAGGGAAGCGTTTGATTCTCAGCGACTCGAAAATTTCACACAGCACAGATCGGGAGAGAAATGGAAATGAAAAATTTTCCACCACAGGGAAGCGCCTGATTCTCAGCGACTCGAAAATTTCCGAACTCAGAAGTTAAAGGTGTTAGAAATTATCAACCACGGGGAAAGCCCCGCGTTGGAGAATCTACGTTAACTGTGTTAGACCTTATTTCTTTTTTTTTGATAAATTATCAACCATTGGATTTTACCGACTTGAAGCCAAGCTCCAAATCGCTCTAAACGTAATAATAGCTCAAACGATTTGCTTTAATAAAATCCTGGGCTGTCTGTGCTATCTCTGGAATCGTAATATATACGATTTTCTCTATCAGGAATGGTAAAGGAATTTGACCGGGGGATACTTTTGTCTTGGGAAGTTTACTTAATACTCCTCTCAATATTCTTTTCCCCCAGTCACTTTTCTTGGTTCGTTTTTTCCTTGGTGTGTAGCGCCGACAGAAACCTTTGTAGGAGTCGGCGCATTCTGACAAGGATGAACCTAATTCAAGGAAGGCGGGATGCCATTGGGTAATACCATCGGTGGTTAGTTGTTCGTAAGTGCCATAGTTACTGAAGTCGTAGAAAAAGCCTTCTCTCATCCCTGCTGCCTTGGGGTTGGCATGAATATAACGGATGGTGTTTAATGCTCTTTCTTTGTCGGAGTTGGGGAAACCATGACAGGTGTATCTTTGTTCCCAAAAGTGACCTTTGCGGTTAAGGAGGGCGTTAAAAGACATGGCAGAATACCAATTGATCCAATGCATGATTTTCGGTATATCATCAGGGTTTTCTGCTTCCATCAGGTAATGGACATGATTGAGCATTATGCACAAGGCATAGAGTTTAAATGGGTACTTTTCTTGTGCTTGTTTGATGATATGTAACAGTATTTCTCTGGTCTCACGGCGTGTGAGGTTGAAATCTCTGTTGTTACATCGAGTTGTGATGTGGTAGGAATAATCTGCTTTGAATTCTCTTTTTGGTCTGCCCATGTCTAAGATGCTTCTCGCTTCGCTTTAAAAGGAAAGGAAAAGGAAAAAGGAATGCTTCTTATGAGTTTGCCTTCGTGACTTGCCACAACTTCGACGTGAACTTCGACGTGTGCCAGGCAGGTATCTTGCACAACCAGGCGGGCAGCGAGTAAAATCAAATCAGGCTGCTGGTCTATAACGAACGGAAGATATCCAAATCCAAATTAGCCGTCTAGGTCTGGTCAAACAACAGAATCGTTATCCGCCCACATTCCATGCCCGTCCATGTACTGCCAATCCGCCTTTTCCATTTGATCATGCACCTGATCTGATGTCGGCATAGTAAGGCCCTTGTATAACTCCCAGAATAAGGCGCCACCGACCGCGCCGGTAGCGACGGCGACAGCGGCAGCATTTTCACTAATACCGGCAATTACCGCAGCTGCACAGGGGGGACATCCCCCTGTGACCTGAGCACTTTCTTCTTCACTTAGGGAGACGTGAGAGGTTGGTTTTGGGTTGGATGGAGGGGATTGAGTTGCATGATTGTTTGCTTTCGGATTGGGGAGCGCAGGATTGGGAGCGAGGAGCGAGCGGAGGCCGGGGGAGGCCGCGGAAGAAGACGCGAAGGAAGAAGGATTTGTTCCCCCGTCTAGAAAGCACCAAAGCACCGTCGCGGCGGCGGCGCACCGCACCACGGCCCAGCCCGCCCCGCGCCCAAGATGTTCGTGCGCAATTTACATTTCGGAGAATAACACACGCGCTGCGTGGTTCCCCAGCGTGATTTCTGCAACCAGCTTCCTTCCGGGAAAACGGGCTGGCTTACATCCCCGACGCTTTTTAGGTTTGTTGCAACGTGGGGAGGTGGTGAAGTTTTCTTTATAAAATGTTCAGAAATTGCGATAGTTTTGAACGGTTCTGAAGAGACGACCTAAGCAAAATGTCGTATGAATAGAGGAGGATGGATGGGTGTGAGATGAAATACATCAGTTATGCTTATGTGTACGAGCTAAAAAATTGTATAAAAGCCATTACTAGGACTACTGTCTCCTGACTCCTGACCGAAAAATTGAAATTGTGAATTGTGGTCAATGAGCCTCCCTTTTTAAGGGTATAAAAAAATAGAATAAGGTAGGGTACTGAAGCCTGAGCTACGAGCTAGGGGTACTGATAACTGATAACTGATAACTAACTGGATAACTGAAATGACTCCTTCTTCCTCCTTTCATTCTGACTCCTGACTCCTGTCTCCTGACTCCTTCTTCACTCCTGACTCCTTCATAAATAAACTTTTAGGAACTTTACCTAATTGATAAGCACCACGAGAGTCTAAATATTGATATTCTCCTGGTTGTAATCCTGCATGAATAAACTTTTTTGGATAACCAATCATCACAACATTACCAGAAGAGTCTTTTTGCACAATTTCCTCTAAATATTCTCTAGCATTCGTAGCGCGTCGAAAAAATTCTACTGGTTCCCTAGTGTAAAAAACTAAACTAGGTTTTTCAAAGGCAATCATTATTATTTCTTCTCCTGGTTTTCTAACTTCAACAATTGTTTGAGCTAATTGCCGTAAGGGTAATTGACGTTCTTGATCTACTAAAAACATCATGGGATTAATAGTAAAAATTAAACAAGCTACTAATCCAATAAAATTAGCACTCCAAATCCAAGAATTTTGTTTTTTTCTCCAAAGAAATCCAATGACTATTGCTGTAGCAATAAAAATTAATCCGCCACGAATTAATAAACCAGATTTTCTAATTATCTCTGGGAAATATGGCATTGCTGGGTCTCTATCTAGCCAGTTAAAACTGTAGATAATTCCTACAGCTAAAATTAGTAAAAAAATGATATTGGCAATAACTGAAAAATCGAAAAATTGAAATTTTGATTCAGCAGTATTTCTCTCTAATTTGGGAACAGGTTCAACAGAATTATCAAAATAATTGGGTCTAAAACCCCGCCTTTTAAAGGGAAATGTTTTTGGAGAATTGCTCAAATCCTCATTACAAAAATCACTTCTGACGTCCCCTCCTGGGAGGGGTGAGGGGTGGGTTGACTTCTCACTTCTGACTTCGTTAACCGTGGGGTTGATAGATGATTGAGTAGAATTATTTTCAGATTTATTAGTCTGACTAGATAGAGAATCTCCATTAATAATAATATCGCTCCAAAATAATCCTACTAATATTGCTGCTGCCGGCATTAATGGTAAGACATAACTAGGTAATTTAGTAGCAGAGATGGAGAAGAAAATAAAGATACAAATAAACCAGAAAAAAGTAAATAAACCTAACTGTTGACTTCTCGGTTTTCTACACCAATAACTGCGTTGCCAAAACTTAGTTTTAGCGATCGCTATTGGTAGATAAATAGACCAAGGGGCAAAACCAATTAATACGACTAAAAAGTAAAAATACCAGGGTGCTTGATGGTGATTCACAACTCTGGTAAAACGTTCAAAATTATGATAACCAAAAAAACTATCAATATATTCTTTCCCATTCACTAAAGTAACGATAAAATACCAAGGGAATGTAATAGTAAAAAAAATCAAAATGCCACGCCTAATATTTATTTCTTGCCAGATTTGAAAAAAATTACCTACATATAATAGAAAGGAACCAATAATCATTCCCGGCAAAACAATTCCAATCGGACCTTTGGCAAGAACTGCTAAAGATATTAGTATATAAAAAGCTAAATACCACTTGTTAAAAATGGGAAGTTTTGTAGTTTGTGATGATTGATTTTCATTTGACGCAGATGAAACTTTTTGTCCGGTCGTTTTACTGTTTTTTTGCTGAGGAATATGACTATTTTCTGTTTTTGAAGAATATCCCATAAAAAAGGCAAATAGTGCCGAACCCATACAGCCAGTTAATAACATATCAGACACTCCAATACGCCCCCAAGCAATAGTTTCTGGATTTAAAGCTATCATCGCAGCGCCAATCCATGCTATTAATAATCTCGCCATTAAATACTGATTTTTAGGGATAGATATTTGAGGATTCAGGTGATAATAACCATATTTATAAAGGATGTAAAAACCAAAACACATTAATCCAGTTGCAGATATTGCTGAAGGGAGACGGACAGACCATTCATTAATACCAAAAAGATGATAAGCGATCGCCATTAACCAATAAATTAAAGGTGGTTTATCAAAGCGAGTTTCTCCATTAAAATAAGGTGTAATCCAATCTCCAGTTTCTACCATCTGACGAGCAGCTTCGGCAAAAAGTGGCTCTGTTTCATCAATTAAACCAATATTACCAAGGTTACAAAAGAAAGATAACCAAGCAAGTAGCAATAGCCATAAAATAGAAAGTGCTAATGTTAAAATTTGACTTTTTGGTTGCACTCTAAACAAATTGATAATTTCTAATTTTTGTATTAGTTTCATTCAGATAAGTTATCCCTGTAATTATTAAAGTTTAAACCCTAATTTAGCTGGAAATTAGCAGCTAATTAATTGATAATGGATAATAAATAATTGAATTAATAGATAAGAGACTGTTTGTAAAATAATTATTAAGAGAGCACGCGAAGTGACTAAAATCTAAAAACGGTAATGCTTCAAGGGATTGAAAGAAGGTAGATAGAGAAGTATTCAGTACATATATTTCTAGATTTAATAGCGACAATATTTGCCCTTGTATTTCTTCGGACCTCCATACCTATTCCCAGTTAAGTGTTCCCTATCTCCTTTTTATATTTCCTGATACATTCAATCTCTAATAATTGATTAATGAAAACCTATACCATAAGTTAAATGCTTATTCAAGCACACAAAAGCAATTCTTATATTCTTTGATTATCAATTATCCATTATACTGAGTAGCTATTAAATTGCTAAAAATTACCCGAAATATATCAATAATAATTTCTTCAGTTAAGACAAGACTTAGTAATTATAATCTAGCTGATAACGTAGTTCCTCATTTTTTTATGGTCTTAAAATTAATTGCCATTCTAATGTTTCTGTATTCCAAAAAGGAAAGGTTGTTTCTCCCACAACATAAGGCCCCCAATATAAACGAGAGCCATCTTGAGCAAAGACAACTACAATATCTCCTGGTTTCAAGGTTAATTTTGCTTCTGGTAAAGAGAGTATTAACCCTCTACCACTACCTTCTCCTGGAGCCAAATCCCAGTGAGCAGATTTTTGGTAAGATTGTTCTGAGGATCTAGCTAATAGTGCTATACGAACTGGACGATATGTACAGTTGCTAACTCGAAGAGCTCCTCTATTAGTTTTAACTATAGATGATTCAGAAATAGTTATGGGAAGATTACATTCTTGGGTTTGTTTTGTTAGAGATTTTGGTAGGGGTGTTGGAGTAGGAATGTTTGATAAAGGAGGTTTTAAAATTGGTGAAGATTTTGATGTTTGTAATCTTGCAGACTCATTTTTTGTCCAGGATATTGTTAATTGAAACCTGCCAATGATTAGTCCTAATAAAAAGAATATTAAAGCAATAATAATTTTTGAGTAAGGTTGAAATTTCATTGAAATTTAAGTATTTATTTTTCTCCTTATAACTTGGCATCCTGATGTTGTTTACCCTGAAACACCTGCAGCCTGCCATAGTGGAAGTAAGAACTCAGAACTCAGAAGTTAGAAGCTAAAAGTCAGAAGTAAATTATTGCTGTGACTATATTTGAGAATGTCTTAACAATAATAACGACTGCGATATTTTGCTATGTTAATCTACACAATATTTCCCTACGCAGAAGTCAAAAGTCAAAAGCGGTGAGACCCCGCATTGGTGTAAAACACAAGGGAATGCGGACTAAGAAAGTCAAAGTCAAAAGTATTAATTGCGAAGGCTTTTAGGATTTTCTAATTAATTGGTTATTTCTAGTGTGCTGCACTAAAGCATTTTTAAGTTGAAAATTATATAAGTTCAAAATATATTTAACATTATCTATGCAAAGTACCCGTCTTAATAGATTACTGAACGTTATTCTGGAGAGGTTTAAACAATGGTTACTTAATCCTTGGCGTCGAATTTCTCTATTAATTATTAGTTTGTTGTTTGGTAATTTTGCAGCAACTGCTGTTTCTACTATCGCTGGTCAAGAAGGTTATTTAGATGTTTTGTATGCTTTAATTTGTTTATTGATTACGGAAATATTAAATTGGTTAGTTTATGGCAGTAGAGGAAAAATTGCACGTTCTTTGGGAATAGATATTTTAAATGGTTTTAAAATAGGTTTCACTTATGGTCTATTTTTAGAAGCTTTCAAATTAGGTTCTTAAGATTAGAATCAGAAGATTTATTTCGTTAGCCCCATTTTAGCTAGGACTAACTTTTGCATTCTCTAAAGCTCCTAAAAAATTCGGGGCCTCAAAGAATTTTCAGTTGCATCCTCACAATTTTTGTGATATGATAAAAAGTGTAAGGGGTTGTTCGCCTATAAGCATGATTTTTTATTCAACCAAAAAATAGTATAGTTGATCAGATCAGAGCGAATATTGTAGAAAGGAAAATCAATGTAAAAGATACACATACTTTTATTCAAGTTCGCCGAATTTTTATGGAATTATCTAACCCATCTCTAAGACAAATTTTACAGATTTTACAGCAGGGTAAGTCTCTGGAAAAAAAAGAATTAGAAACTTTAGAAAATCAGGAATTAATAGAGCCAAAACGTGCCGATGTTTTTCACATTACTTCGACAAATGTAAGAGAAATCATTAGGCAGCGGTCGCTGCTTTTTCAGTCTGTAACTATTGACTATGATAAGTTTCCTATCAGAGATAATCAGACTTTAGAAACTTTATGGAAATTATGGTTACCTTTAGGAATAAAATTAGTTAATAAACGTAAAAATTTAGGTCGCCCATTAGTCCAAGGAATGTTAGGCGGACAAGGAACTGGAAAAACTACTCTAGCAAAAATTTTAATCCTAATTTTAGACAAGCTTGGCTATAAAACTATTAGCATTTCTATTGATGATATTTATAAAACTTACGCTGAACGTCAACTTTTAGAAAAGGAAGATTCCCGATTAATTTGGCGCGGACCTCCAGGAACCCATGATGTTAGTTTAGGAATAGAAACTTTAGAGAAGTTACGTCAATCAGAAAATCAAAATTATGATAATTTAATTCCTATTCCTAGATTTAATAAGTCTCTTTTTAATAGTGCTGGAGACAGAATAGAAATTTCAGAGAAGTTACGTCAATCAGAAAATCAAAATTATGATAATTTAATTCCTATTCCTAGATTTAATAAGTCTCTTTTTAATGGTGCTGGAGACAGAATTGAACCAGAAATGGTAAGTAAAGTTGATATTGTTTTATTTGAAGGTTGGTTTGTTGGAGTTCGCCCAATTCCAGAGGAAAATTTTGATTTTGCACCACCACCAATTATTACAGAAGCAGACCAAAAATTTGCCCGTGATATGAATGAAAAATTAATAGAATATTTACCTCTGTGGGAAAAATTAGATAGTTTAATTGTTTTATATCCAACTGATTATCGTTTTTCTAAACAATGGCGAAAACAAGCAGAACAACAAATGATTGCTTCAGGAAAATCAGGCATGAGTGATGATGAAATAGAAAAATTTGTGGATTATTTTTGGCAAGCATTACATCCAGAATTGTTTATTAAGCCACTCATCAAAAATTCTGAATTGGTAGATTTAGTAATAGAAATTAATTCCGATCATTCCCTGGGAAATATTTATCATCCAAACTATTAAATGGGAAGTCAAATTAAAAACAAAACTAATGCAGTTTATTGAATCTAAATGGGTAATAATTCAGCCGTCAGCAAGCCTCCTGCGGAGGAACTACGTTAACAGCTATTGCTATTGATCTGGAATAAAAGCTTGATTTCTACCATTTTCTTCAAGGATATTATTAAACCAGAATTCAAAATGAATATAGTATTAGCGTAAGCATTCAGCTATTAGCACTCAGCTTTTCCTAGGTCATGCTACGCAAACAGCTTTTGAAAATGCTAGGAGGCACGGGAATTATAAGCTGTTGTGTATCTAGATTTTATATTCCCTATTGCTAGGAGCAAAAATTGAATATATGGTCGTTCATAGTAAGCCCGCTTTTCATGATTCATAGAATATAAGAGATTTTGGCTTAAAGGTAGAAGGCATAAGGCAGAAATAATGCAAGTCATGAAGTGAAAACCCCTATAAAAACCTTAGCTGATAGCTGACGGCTGACGGCTGAATGCTTACGTATTAGCAAGTATTGATGAGCCTCCTTCTTCAGAGGAGAAAATTGCATTTCTATATCAAAAAACAAGAGAAAAATACTTCACTTGGGAAAAGTTTATTGAAGTCTTATTAGTAATTTAATATTTAGGGTTGTTATAACTAAGAAAGAATTGATTAGGACATAGACTAATGATTAATTTTACAATAGCAAAAGTTTTTCCAACTGCTCCCTAGGCGTTGCTGATGCGTGGGTATGATTTGTATTTTTTAGTAGTTGCTAAACTATTGGATAAGAAATATTTGAGATTATTCAATTTTTATTTTCATACCTTGATTCAGCAACGCCCTCCCTGTTCCCTTCTATAAAAACAAAAGCTTAAGATTAATCTTCCAATTGCGCTAAAGCAGTTTTCACTTTTTCCTTACCCTCAGAATTATCCTCTTCCTCAAACAGTTTTAAAGCTCTTTCAAAAGATTTTAATGCTTCTCTTTTACGTTCTCTACCTTGAAGAGCTAACCCAATTTTATAATGAGCATCTGCATTATCAGGATTTCTCTTAATTACTTGCCGATACATAATTATTGCTTGTAAATAATCCTGCTGTTCTAAAAGTATCTCTGCAGCAGCAAACCTAGCTTCGAGTAAATCAGGATTAGCATAAGTAGCTTTTTGATAAAATTTCAAAGCAGCTTGAGTATTATCCTGAGCTTGATAAATTTCCGCAATTTGAAACTGAATATCTCCATTTCTTGGTGCTAAACTAGAAGCTAACTTCAGAGCAGCTAAACCGCCTTTAGTATCTCCAGTAGCTAATAAAGCAGTTCCCAACTTGATTTGTACCCCTGCATCTCTAGGTGATAATTCCACAGCTTTTCGCACTGCTGCCAATGCTTCAGGAAAGCGCTCTTGCTTAAGTAATACTAAACCCATTGCAGCATGAGCTTCAGCATTTTTAGGGTTAGACTGAATAGCGACTTGATATGCAACGATCGCCTCATTATATTTCTCCTGGCGAAACAATGTAGCACCTAACCCTAAATGCGCATTAATACTGTTGCGGTCTAGTAAAGAAGCACGGCGATAAGCTTCAATGGCGGCCTGATAATTTTCTAATCTGGCCATACTATATCCCAAACCATATTGAAAATCTGCATTATGAGGATCTATGGCGATCGCCTGTTGATAAAACTGAGCTGCTGCTTGGAAATTTTTCTGGAGTGCTTCCAAGTAAGCAATACCAGAATATATTTGTGCATTCTTGGGGTCTAAACGTACCGCCTGTTGATATATTGTTATGGCAAGTTGGTAATTTCCAGCATCCGCTAATTCTCGTCCCTGGCGTAGTAGTTCATTTAGTTTGGAATTCCCATTTTGATTACCTTGAGCCAATAATTTGACCCCACAGCAAGGAACTCCATAAGCAATAGAAGGAACAGTGGCTGTTATTGTGGCCACCATTAGACTACTAAGTATTGATATTGTTTGTTTGTACACGGCCAGTCTGAAATTAATAGTGTTTATAGAAATGACTAATCATAGCACTTTGTTCAGGAATTCCCTAGAAGGTTCAGCTCAGAACCTTACTAGATGGCCATAGGTGTTTTTAGGTCAATTGTGCGATCGCAATTTGATGACTAACCATCGGAATAAAACAAGAGGCAAGAGGTGAATAACTCTTGCCATTAGGTTCTAAGTTCGATTGTAAGTCAGTAAAATTATCGACCTGTCAATTTATAGATATCTTCTACTTAATTCTTGAATCATTAATCACTAAAACCCTAAATACCAGTAGGGGACTTTAAATTGATATTCAAAACCTAACGCCCAACGAACGAAAGTATTAATCCGAAAGTGTTATTCATTCATAGCTATCATCTGAGTAATTCATTTTTGAACTTGAATTGAATAAATTTAGTTTTTTTTGTGTAAATTCCAAAGTTTTGTCAGCTTTGTTTTTAACTTTATATATTGTCCTGTTATAAAAAGCAGATACCTTAGCTTTGTCGGCTGTTGGTGCAAAAACTTCGCTACTATTTGCACTACCTTCGCAAATTATAGAAATCTCTTTTAATTCATCAAGAGCTTTTTCTAAACAGTTTTCTAAAAGTGCATACTTTCTAAGTTTGAATTTTAACCCCTTAATGCTTGTTTGCCGTTCTTTTGCTATAAACAGAATTGAAACTAGAGCAATATTTGTGAGGAGACTACAAATTAAAGCGGCTTTGTTGAATTAATTCATTGTCGAACTGATTACTTATTGTTGGCTCGTTCATCAGGCTTTATTTTCCGCTGAGATAAGATAATAAACCTTATTCTAGCTTCCCAGAATATGATGAACAAAAGCCATGTAATTATAGTGATATTGACACCTATATACAACGCTTTTTTTGTTGTGCTAATATAAACAAAATTAATAGCATGATTAGGTATTGATAGATGATAGAGAGAGCCTACAGAATCAGCTTCATTCATTAAAAAATTAGTAGCAACAGCAAAAATCAAACACCCCAAAGGGACTAATGATTTCTTTATGGGTTCGGTGATTAAGATTACCCCAAGAACAAACAACAAAATTATTTTTATCAAATACAAAGAAAACATCAGATTGCAAGATATTGCTATAATTGTAAAACTGCTTGCATTCCCTAAAAAAAAATAAAATTATTGAGTTGCAAGCACTTCTTAACATGAATTTTTCTGTCGTTATCTTCTTTCATTTTAATCAAAGATGCCTAACTTATCAGATAGTAATAACTGGGTAAAAATATATGAGGGGAGTTGGGATATATCAGGGGAGCCAAGTAAACAAAATAGGCTCCCTAATCAAAGAATTGAAATGCCGTTGAGGACTAACTACCATAAAGTTACTATTGCTAGTAATTCAGCTCTTTCTCAATGGTGGTTAGGAGGTTGGATTGCCTTGCAAGTGAAAGACCAAGCAAGTAACAGCTATTCTGATGTGTATAGACAGAAATTGCATTTAAGAAGTCCGACTATTTTACACTATCAATTAGATGGTGCAACACCTAGTTACTCGCTATTATTTCAACCTGTTTTTTGGTTTAAAGATATAGAAATATTAGTAGAAGCTTATCAGTCAATTATTTGATTATGTGACACCTAGTGATTCTAGGTTTTCAAAAGTTTCTGTTAGATATGTATCCATGTCTATACAATCAGTTGATTCAAGCTTGTCTAGAAATTCTGAGACTGTTTCCTTGCCACATAACATGGCGTGTAAAGAGGATTGAACAAAGAGGTAATTCTTCATTATTTCCTCTTGCTCACTAGGATGGGCAGCCATATTAATTTCCAGCCCTAAGCGTCCTCAACAGCTCTGTAGCCATCTGGGTCGTAATTTTCTGGGAGAATTATGTAGCTAACATTTTCCATAAGTTACTTAATTTTCTTACTAAAAAGCTGTCACAGCAGGGATTTCTGATAAAGCACTCAACCATTGTGTAACACCACCTGTCAGTAGCCACAATTCCGGTTTTGCTGACTTTGTAGGAACTAACGAAGGTGACTTTGCTGACTTCTACCAGTTTTAAATTTCCCAACCCAGGTCATTGAGCTATAAAGTTCATAACTACGACCATTTAATTGATGTCGAAATAATGGACGCTTGGGGTCAACCCATTAGTGCCAATGAGCAGATCGAGGGAGCTTACTCCATCAGACAAGGTGGTTTTATTCATTCCTTATCTCCAGGCACCTACTATGCCAGAGTCGATGCTCCACAAGACCCAAACCTATATACCAACTATGAAGTAGTCTTTAACTTGGAAAGTCCTCCCTTGATTTCGTCTACTCCATCTAAATTACATTAATACTCCATCTAATGATATTAATCAGGTTTATCAAGAATACTCGTGGAGACTAGGTAGTCCTACTTCCGATGTAATTTACTACAATGGTTACGAGTATCAACTATTTGATGGTGGTTCCATTGTTGAGAGTCAAAACGGCGCTTACCCACTATACGGTGCAATTCGCCAAAAATATTTAGAAACTGATGGTGGGCTAAACGGATATCTAGGCGCACCTACCAGTGCAGAATATAATTGGAATGGAATTACACGTCAAGATTTTGAGGGAGGTTACATTACTTGGGATAATATTAGCGGTGCTATAGTTAATGGTAATAATAATTTTTCCTCAACACCAGAACCACTGGCTATTGAATGGATTTTTAGCCCCAACTTTGAACCTCGCCCCGGCGGTCCATCAGATGTAACCAGCATTATTTTCCATCACACAGGAAGCGATAATGGTGATGGTACAATTAGCTGGTTTCAAAATCCAAACTCGCGAGTATCTGCTCATTATGTCGTAGATCGGGACGCTCAAATTACAAACATCGTGGATACTAACGACAGGGCATGGCACGCAGGAATTTCAGAATTAAACGGTCGCTCTAATGTTAACGACTTCTCTATCGGTATTGAAATTGTGAATCCCGATGGCAATTGGTCTCCTTATACCGAAGCCCAATATCAGTCCTTAGAGTGGTTAACCCAGGATTTATTGAACAAATATCCTTCCATTACTCATATTACAGGACACGAAGATGTTGCACTTCCTGAAGGTCGTAAGTCAGATCCTGGAGATTTATTTGATTGGAACCGAATTAGGGACGCTGCCTACGGGGCAAATACTAATGTGTTCCCAGTAGTTGGACCAGTTTAATGGTAAGAGATCGCTTTCTTCTTTCTAGAAGGCGATCGCCTAGAACTAAAAACAGTGGATGGCATCGTAGCGTAACGCACCTGGCAACATCAAAAATGGTGTGTTAGGCTCCACTTCCTCCTGCTTTTCATATTGCGCATCAAAACGCACCCTACTAGACTATGAAGATTATAGCGATCGCGTCAGCGGAACGGAGTTCTATCGCTCTTTCTCAACTACAAGAGCGATCGCTTTTTGGTATAGTTAGAATAATTAGTAAATTCCCATTGTCAAAGAGTTAGAGTTTGGAGACCAAACCCCTACAATTATTATCGCCATATTTAAAAATTGCAAATTCCTGAACCAGAGTAAACTATACTTTCATATTCAATCTCCCCACCTCTTTATCTCTCGACTGAAACTAACCTAATAACCAACTCCGCACCTTTGGTTTGTATTCCGTTTTTATCTTTGCTACTCTCCAAAGATAGAGCGGTAAATTTTTCATAGCTCAAACTTATAACTAACTTAGTAAACTCTTATCACTTAATACCAATTTGAAAAAAGAATGTTACGAATAATAAGGGCAAGAAAAAGACTTGACAGGAGATGTCCATTTGACTAATAAGATCAAATATGAACTAATCAATGGCATCAAAGCTATTCCCATACGACTCATGTAGGGGTGATTCGCGTAATTAGGAGCATTCCGGCACGGAAATCACCCCTACAACTCCTGACTCCTAAAAAATCACCTACCTATTTGTAGCAAACATTTATCAAAATGGTATAAAACATTTTTTAATACTTTATATTAATAGGACTTAGGCATTAGATACGAAAACCTAGGACTTGAGATTGCTATCCGTTCCGGACTGCTCCACAAACCCTGTAGGTCGCAATGAGGAAAATAAGTTATACTGCCTAAGTCATAATTAAATAAATCAAACGGAAGATTTAGAACTTGACAATTGACAATAACAAAATTAAATAGTAGACATTATCTTATATAATAATCTTAAATTATGACACAAATAGCACCTTATGGTTCCTGGAAATCCCCTATTACTACTGACTTGATTGTAGCCGGAACAATTGGACTTAGTAGTATTACCATTGATGGTGATGATGTCTACTGGATTGAAGGACGACCTTCAGAGGGTGGACGAAATGTAATTGTGCGCCACACTCCAGATGGACAAATAACTGACATTACTCCTCCACCTTTTAATGTACGCACCCGTGTCCATGAATACGGCGGTGGTGCTTTCTTAGTGGCAGATGGTACGATATATTTTTCTAATTTTGCTGACCAACGTCTTTATCGTCAAACACCAGGTAAAGAACCCCAACCTTTAACTCCAGAGGCAAATATGCGTTATGCTGATGGTGTGATAGATAAACAGCGCGATCGCTTAATTTGTATTCAGGAAGATCATACAAAGGGTGGGGAACCTGTCAATAGGATAGTTAGCATTAATCTCAAAAATGGAGAAGATATCCAGATATTAGTAGAGGGTTATGATTTTTATGCTTCACCCCGTCTGAGTACCGATGGTTCCCAACTTTGCTGGATTAGTTGGAACCACCCAAATATGCCTTGGGATGGTACGGAGTTATGGGTAGCTCGGATGAATACAGATGGTTCATTAGATGAAAGTAAGTTGGTGGCTGGAGGGAAAGCAGAATCTATTTTTCAACCCCAGTGGTCACCAGATGGAATGTTATGTTTTGTGAGCGATCGCTCTAAATGGTGGAATCTTTATCGGGTGCCTGGAGTGACTGAGGCAGAAAATGTAGACCCATTGTATCCTTTGGATGCTGAGTTTGGAATGCCACAATGGGTATTTGGAATGTCTACTTATGCTTTCACAGCAGCTAACAAAATTCTCTGCACTTTTTCTCAGAATGGAATTTGGCATTTGGCAACTCTTAATACTACTAAAAAACATTTACAGGAAATAGAAATACCCTATACTTCTATTAGTTCTTTAACAGCCAAAGGTAGCCGAGTTTGTTTTCTGGGAAGTTCCCCTACAGAACCTAGTTCAGTTATTCAAATAAATCTCTCGACAGGTGACATTAATGTTTTAAAACGTTCTACAGATTTACAAATTGATTCTGGTTATTTATCTATTCCTCAAGCAATAGAATTTCCGACAGAAAATGGTAAGACTGCTTATGGTTTCTTTTATCCGCCAACTAATAAAGATTACACTGCACCTGTAGGAGAAAAACCACCTCTTTTAGTTAAAAGTCATGGGGGTCCGACAGCAGCAACTTCTGGTAGTTTAAGTTTAAAAATTCAATATTGGACGAGTCGTGGTTTTGCCCTACTTGATGTTAATTATGGAGGTAGCACTGGATATGGAAGAGAGTATCAGCAAAGACTAAAAAATAATTGGGGTATTGTTGATATTGATGATTGTGTAAATGGCGCTCAATATTTAGCTAAACAGGGATTAGTAGATAGTAATCGTATGGCTATTTCTGGTGGTAGTGCTGGAGGTTACACTACTTTATGTGCTTTAACTTTTAAGGATGTATTTAAAGCTGGAGCGAGTTATTATGGAGTTAGTGACTTAGAGGCTTTAGCAACAGATACTCATAAGTTTGAATCCCGTTATTTAGATGGATTAATCGGACCTTATCCTGAAACAAAAGAGATTTATAAACAGCGATCACCTATTAATTTTACTGAGGGTTTGTCTTGCCCTGTAATTTTTTTCCAAGGCTTAGAAGATAAAATTGTACCACCAAATCAAGCAGAGAAAATGCTAGAAGTTTTGAAGCAAAAAGGATTGCCAGTGGCTTATGTTGCTTTTCCAGAAGAACAACATGGTTTTCGCCGTTCGGAGAATATTAAACGTGCTTTGGATGGAGAATTTTATTTTTATTCCCGTGTATTTGGATTTACACCTGCTGAGAATTTAGAGGAGCTAGAAATTATTAATCTTTAGGTTGTGGGAGGATGCTTGAATAATTAATAATTAACAATTGATAATTAATAATTACCAAAATATTGTGGTTTCAAGCCTCCCCTTGGATAGGGGATAATAAATAAAAATTTTCCTGATTCGTCAATCCTCTTCTTTTCAAGGAGAGGTAATTCCCGCATTCTAAATTCTTGAACTCTTCTTATAAAGAAGATAATTTGTTAAAAGAAATTTTTTTTCTTCTAATAAGAGCAATGATGCATACTTTACCGAATAATTAATAATTAAGAGTTGATAGTCAGTTATAGTGGTTTTCACAAAGATAGACTACAAAAATTCTGGATTATGCCCTCAGCATAATTGCCTTTAAGCCTAAATCTATCTCTTCTATGTTAATGAAAAGCGCTATAATTATTCATTCAAAAATTCAGGTTTAAAGCCTCCCTTTTAAGGATATAAATCAAAAATTTTTCTTTTAGTCAATCCCCTTATTTTAAGAAGGGGTAATTATTAACTAGCCTTTCAGAAGTTTTTTCATTAATGGATAATGGATAATTGATAATTGATAATTACCTCTCCCTAAAAGGGACAGGATTGACACAAAGGGGGAAAAGATTTATTTTTTTCCGGGAGGCTTCAAGGCGTCAATTATCTAATTATTTAATTTCTTAATTATTAATTATAGTCATTTCAAATAAGGATGAAACACTTTTTTAGATGAAACCCTTTCTAGAAAATAAACACTCGTCCCAATCTTATTCAGAATGACTATATTTCGGTAAACTGATAAAAACCTCTATTCTACGAGGAGAGCTTTTAAAGATTCCCTTGTAGGTAAGTAGCCAGAGTGATTAGGATTTTAGGATTCATCAGTTCCATGCAATAAGTTCTCAGCTTCTCAGGATAGGGTATTTTTAATTGGTAATTGAAACACTATTTAATCCCACATTCCGCACGACAAAATGTAGTATGCAAAGATGGTAAAACTTGAATAA
>NZ_JBNHEQ010000305.1:0-11820 GCF_050016015.1 Dapis hubbardiae BLCC-M172 | reverse complement strand
GTGGTGTCTGTTGCATCAGTGGTTGGAGTTGCATCATCCGCACCAGTAGTTGATGTGGTGTCTGTTGCATCAGTGGTTGGAGTTGCATCATCCGCACCAGTAGTTGATGCGGTTTCTGTTGCATCAGCTTCATCAACTTGCATTAATTCATTAATTTCCTCTGGAGACAACACTCGGTCATAAATTCGTAGATTAGCCATTTTACCATCATAAAATCCATAACCAGCACCGAACTTCACCTGGGTAATTGAACTTATTGGTTGATTTTTACCTGTACCACTCTGCCATAGAGTACCGTTGAGATAGATATTGATCTCGCCTGTAGCCACATTCTTAGTAAATACCCAGTGAGTCCATTTATCTTTAAAATCAACAGCCTGAGATAATTTTTCTATTCTGTCATAACTGTCATCAGAAGTAGCTGTATTTCCACAATCAAAATAGATGTGACTATTTGACCAAGGCAAATGAATGTTAATTACCCTGTGGTTACTTTTATCTACTGCCAAGATTATAGAATTCTGTTTGGGTAGAGACTTGCCACCATTTGCCCAAAAACTAATTGTGATTTCACCAGTTTGAGGAATAGTTGTTGCCGGCAGTTCGATATAATCATCTACTCCATCAAAGTTGATACAGTTGCCAAAGCGGGAGTCAGCTACAACTGTTGCACCATTGACTTTAGCATTGAGTTTGGCTGATGAAATATCAACTACTTCTTTTTCTTTAGCATCATTTTCCACTATTTCATTCAGTGGTAGATGCAATTGTAAACCACGATTTATATCCATCGGTGCAGGTGTTCCATCCAGTTTCATACATTCGTTGATTTCTTCTGGAGACAACACTCGGTCATATATCCGTAGATTAGCAACTTTACCATCATAAAATCCATAACCAGCACCGAACTTCACCTGGGTAATTGAACTTATTGGTTGATTTTTACCTGTACCACTCTGCCATAGAGTACCGTTGAGATAGATATTGATCTCGCCTGTAGCCACATTCTTAGTAAATACCCAGTGAGTCCATTTATCTTTAAAATCAACAGCCTGAGATAATTTTTCTATTCTGTCATAACTGTCATCAGAAGTAGCTGTATTTCCACAATCAAAATAGATGTGACTATTTGACCAAGGCAAATGAATGTTAATTACCCTGTGATTACTTTTATCTAATGCCAAGATTATAGAATTCTGTTTGGGTAAAGACTTGCCACCATTTGCCCAAAAACTAATTGTAATTTCACCAGTTTCGGGAATAGTTGTTGTAGGTAGTTCAATATAATCATCAACCCCATCAAAGTTGATACAGTTACCAAAGCGGGAGTCAGCTACAACTGTTGCACCATTGACTTTAGCATTGAGTTTGGCTGATGAAATATCAACAATTTCTTTTTCTTTAGTCGCATTTTCGACAATTTCATTCAGTGGTAGATGCAGTTGTAAACCACGATTTATATCCACAAGTGGAAGTGTTTGATCTACCTTGATACATTCGTTAATTTCCTCTGGAGATAATGGTCGGTTATACAACCGTAGATTCGACATTTTGCCCTGAAAATAAATTGGAGATTTAGCGTTTTGAGTATTGCCAAGATAGTTTTTGGTGCGATTAACAGTATTGGGGACAGCTAGCAAACCTTCCCCTACTTGTTGACCATTTTTATAAACTTTGGCATTCCCTAATTGATCTACTGTTGCTGCTAAATGAAGCCATTGATTATTTTCAAATACTTTATTTAGGATTAACTCTTTTCTCTTTGAACCAAGATATAACGCTAATAAGATCGAATTGTTGACATAATGACTAAAAATGATATTGTCGTCGGTAGGACCATTGGCAAAGTCAATTATTCTTGAGTAATTTTTAAACTTGCTGGAGTAACACCAAGCTTCTACAGTAAAACCTTTTGAATAATCAACATTCATTTCCGGTATTTGGATATTATTATCCACTCCATCAAAGTTGATACAGTTACCAAAGCGATCGTCTGCTACAACTGTTGCTCCATTGACTTTACCATTGAGTTGTGATGTCGAAATATCAACAACTTCTTTTTCCTTAGCCGAATTTTCCACAATTTCATTGAGTGGTAGATGCAGTTGTAAACCACGATTTATATCCATTGGTGGAGGTGTTCCATCCACTTTCATACATTCGTTAATCTCCTCTGGAGACAACACTCGGTCATAAATTCGTAGATTAGCCATTTTACCATCATAAAATCCATAACCAGCACCAACCTTCACCTGGGTAATTGAAGTTATTGATTTATTTTTACCTGTACCACTGTGCCATAGAGTACCATTGAGATATATATTCATCTCCCCAGTGGTAACATTCTTAGTAAATGTCCAGTAACTCCATTTATCTTTAAAATCAACAGCCTCAGCTATTTTTTGTATTCTGTTATAACTGTTACTAGAAGTAGGCGTCTTTCCACAATCAAAATAAATTTGACTATCTGACCAAGGTAAATGAATATTAACCACATAGTCATTAATTTTATCGCTAGCCACTGCCCATAATATGGAGTTAGTCTTAGGTAAAGACTTGCCACCATTAGCCCAAAAACTAATTGTAATTTCATCGCTTTGAGGAATAGCTGCTACAGGTAGTTCAATATAATCATCTACACCGTCAAAGTTTATACAGTTGCCAAGCTGTGAGTCATCTACAATTATTGGATTACCATTGACTTTACCCTTAAGTTTTCCTGCTGAAATATCAGCAACTTCTTTTTCTTTAGCATCATTTTCGACAATTTCATTCAGTGGCAAATGCAGTTGTAAACCACTATTTATATCCATCGGTGGAGGTGTTCCATCCACTTTCATACATTCGTTGATTTCTTCTGGAGACAACACTCGGTCATAAATTCGTAGATGAGCAATTTTACCATCATAAAATCCATAACCAGCACCGAGCTTCACCTGGGTAATTGAACTTATTGGTTGATTTTTACCTGTACCACTCTGCCATAGAGTACCGTTGAGATAGATATTGATCTCGCCTGTAGCCACATTCTTAGTAAATACCCAGTGAGTCCATTTATCTTTAAAATCAACAGCCTGAGATAATTTTTCTATTCTGTCATAACTGTCATCAGAAGTAGCTGTATTTCCACAATCAAAATAGATGTGACTATTTGACCAAGGCAAATGAATGTTAATTACCCTGTGGTTACTTTTATCTACTGCCAAGATTATAGAATTCTGTTTGGGTAGAGACTTGCCACCATTTGCCCAAAAACTAATTGTGATTTCACCAGTTTGAGGAATAGTTGTTGCCGGCAGTTCGATATAATCATCTACTCCATCAAAGTTTATACAGTTGCCAAAGCGATCGTCTGCTACAACTGTTGCCCCATTGACTTTACTATTAAGTTTTTTACCTGAAGTATCAACAACTTCTTTTTCTTTAGCCGCATTTTCGACTATTTCATTGAGTGGTAGATGTAGTTGTAAACCACGATTTATATCCATCGGTGGAGGTGTTCCATCCACTTTCATACATTCATTAATTTCTTCTTTTGACAATGCTCGGTTATACACCCGCAGATGCGACATTTTGCCATGAAAAAAGGCATCATTAGGCCAGTTACTCTCCCCAATATAGTTTTTGGTGCGATTAACATTATTAGGTAGATGTACTGAACCACTCTGTACTTCTTCACCATTCTTGTAGATTTTGCTGGTTCCGGAGCCATCAACAGTTACTGTGACATAAAGCCACTGGTTCAATTCTAGCATTCCATCTGCTTTTATCCTGTTTTGAGTAGCACCTTTATAAACATATAAGTCTAAGTTCTTAGTAGTACCTTCATTAGCAAAAACAATGTTGTCGTTACCTTGACCATTTCCAAAGTCAATAATTCTCGACCAACTCTTAAAGCTGTTGTAGTTTACCCAAGCTCCTACAGTAAAGCCTTGTGAATAGTCAAGATTCATTTCTGGCATTTGGATATAATCATCGACTCCATCAAAGTTTAGACAACTGCCAAGTTGTGAGTCATCTACAACTGTTGGATTACCATTAACTTTACCCTTAAGTTTTCCTACAGAAACATCAACAACTTCTTTTTCTTTAGCTGCATTTTCGACTATTTCATTCAGTGGTAGATGCAGTTGTAGACCATTATTAATATCCATTGGTGGAGGTGTTCCATCTACTGCCATACATTCGTTAATTTCTTCTTTTGACAACACTCGGTTATACACCCGCAGATTTGACATTTTTCCGTGAAAATGTCCATCTCCTGACCAGTTACTTACCCCAATATAGTTTTTGCTACGATTAACACTATTGGGGATAGCTACCAACCCCCCCCCTACTTCTTGCCCATCCTTATAAACCTTGGCATTTCCTGACTCATCAATTGTTGCTGTTAGATGGAGCCACTTATTTACTTCAAGTATCCCTTTTACTTCAATAGCTTTTCTCGTCGAACCAACAAACACAACTAATAATCCATCATTTGTTGTAGTATGATTGCCAAAAATGATATTGTTTTTACCGGGACCGTTAGCGAAATCAATAACTCTTGATTGGTTCTTGAAACTGTTATAATACACCCAAGCTTCTACGGTAAAACCTTGTGAATAATCAATATTCATTTGTGGCATTTGGATATAATCATCCACCCCATCAAAGTTTAAACAATTACCAAACTTCGAGTCGGTGACAACTGTTGCACCATGAACTTTACCATTAAACTTTCCTGCTGAAATATCAACAACTTCTTTTTCTGATTCAGCATTTTCTACTATTTCATTCAGTGGTAGATGCAGTTGTAAACCATTATTTATGTCTACAGGTTTATTGGTAGGTTGAGGAGTTGCATCAATTGGACCTGTAGAGCTAGTATTACTAGCAACATAAATATCGTGTAAATCATTAGGTATCCCACCTTGAATTTTTTTCTGTTTGAAACTCAGAGTAATAGACACATAACGTTGATTACTTGGTAACTCAAATAAGCCTAGTCCTGTATCTGTACCAAAAGAAGAACCTGGGTTAGGTGGAGTTGGACAGAACTCTTGTTTACCTTCAGAGTTTTTACCAGAAATAGTTTGATTAGCTACATCTAGAAATATCCGAGCATTATGGCCACCCCAGCGTCCCATATTCGGCAGGGCACCACTATTGAATAATTTCCAATCACCTAGGTTCAGTTCACTACCATCTACAGTTTTCGCTGTGACTTTTATAGTTGTATATCCAGTCTTACTACCATTAAAGAATCTTGATATGGCCAAATAAGTGTCACCAGAGGTTGCACCATCAGTTGCTTTTGAACCTGCTGCGGAAGCTTTGTATTTACTAAAATCTAGGGTGACAGAATAGTTATTTTCTTTTCCTAAAGTTCTTATTTGAGGCATCGTAGCGGTAATACCTTTGACTTTGCCTGTTAAGCTAAAATTATTCTCTATTTCCCCAGAGAGAAATCGATCTTCTGTAATGGGAGTATCACCATCTGGCTTTCCTCTCCAGCCACGGTCATCATAGTCTATTTGATTATAAGTAATACCTATTGTACCACCTAAACCATCAGGGACTTCTAGGGTTTTGCCAAATCCTGGATACTTATAGTCAGTAGTATTCCAGAATGTGATATTTTTAGTAGCGACTTCAGACACTAATTATTCTCCTTTTTTCTTGATTAATTGGTAATTTACTAGGGATACTAATCATCTTTTGATTGTCTGAAAAAATATACAATCTAGATGATTTTAGAGTTTTGTCTATACAATAAATCTCAAGTTTTATAGATGCACTAACTCAATATTTCTTAATACTGAATCCTACCACTTATTCAATTATTAATATGATTAAATTTTATGAAGGATTATTGTTAAGTTTTTTGCGATATATAGGCGATCGCTTTTTCTCTCTCTCATATTAAATCTCAAAAAGATAGTTACAGTCAAAAAGGGAACACGGAATAGGAACCAGGTAAAATCTGACTTTAGGTTGCTAAACCCTTCCCTACTCTAGCTATTAAAAAAAATTAATTTAGCAATATTTGTTCAAACTTCTATAATTTTCTACCAACAAATAAATGGGTATAATGACTTACTTTAACTTTGTAAAATTATAATTTTTTTATAATTAATTTAGAATTAAGTTATTGACTATATTTACAAAAAATAGTAAGTAAAATATTAGTGCTATGGCCTTATACCATTTCTCAAAAACTTTATCTATTTCAGAGTAGGGGAGTAGGGGAGTGTAGGGACGTTTTGCTGCGCAACATGTTTGCGCTAGAATTCCGAAGGAAAAAGCGTTAGCGCAGCTCCTCTGTAAGAGGCAGCATTCCGGAACGGAAAACGCATTTTTGCCTGTGCAACGTCCGTACGGGAGAAGTAAAAATAAGGATAATCAAAGATTAAATTGTCTCAAATCAGGAAAAAGGTAATTCTCCCAAAGTAATTACTTAATAACTGAAGTCTTAATCAAGTATAGCATTAATGCATGGGAATTGGGATTAAATAATTTTAATCAATAGACATCAAAATTACAAATTTTTCTCTACTAAAAAAAGATTTTAATATTTACATTTGATAGATGATAATTACCCACCAAGTTTTCAAAGGTGGGGTATATAAAACTGATAAAATTGAGCAATTACTATCGACTTGAAGATAGTATAGTTACTTTCTAACAAACAGCGATCGCAACCAGTTTACTGACTTCCAATTATCTTTAATTATCTTATCTTGAGTTTTTTGATTTAAACGAATATTTTGTGATTGTTTGACCGCAGAAATACTAATATCAGATATGGCTTGACTAGATTTATTCAGTGCTTTAAATAAATCTTTTTCTTTGATAGGTTTTCTGTATGCTTTAAATAAATCTTTTCCTAAACTCATTGCTTTTACTTCACTAAAACTCAACAATATTTATTTTATCTCTAAGTAGGCTGTTGCGATCGCTAAGTAGGTAAATCTAATTAAACGTTAAAAAAAAATGTAGGGGCGAGTTTAAGCGAAAGTCTTGACATAAGAGCGATCTAGTTCTCACTCACCTAACTTATTTATTTATCAACAGCAGATAAGAGGCGATATTTATGGTAATATCTGGATTAAAATTCTCTCCAGTGTGTTTGATAATTCCAATCCTAAAAAAGATAACAAAGTAGATGAAGTAGTAGACAGTTGGTAAAAAATACAATATAATACAAATAATACAAATACAATTGAATAAATGGACAATATATCCAGATGGCACGACTAAACCAAATCATCGCCATAGAAAAAGGAATCAAAAGTCGGTCAGTGCAGGAACTAGCGGAAGCTCAAAAAGCTTTGCAGAAACCTGCTTTACTTTCGGGTATTTCTCGAACCTATCGCCCTAAAGATGAGGAGGGAGAACAACTCCCCCCAGAGTCGAAAAAGGTGGAGGTTAAAGCAGAAGAAATTATCCGCAAGACTGCCGAGGTATTAACAAAGTTGTTGGATGTGACAGCAACTAAAGATTGGACAAACTGTACTGCCCGCGCTGATGTGGTTGTGGATGGTCAAACCTTGTTAACTCAAGCTCCAGTTAGTTATCTGCTATTCCTAGAAAAGCAGTTGACAGACTTACGCGCTTTTATCAAAAAGCTACCAGTTTTGAATGCTGCGGATACTTGGACGTTTGATCAGTCTTCTGACTGTTGGGCAACAGAACCAGTTCAAACATTGCGGACTTTCAAAACTCCCCGCAACCATGTTAAAGCAGAAGCGACGGAACATCACCCTGCGCAAGTAGAGGTCTATTATGAAGATGTGACTATTGGTTATTGGCGCACGGTCAAATTTTCTGGCGCATTGCCTGCACGTCGGGTTAATGAAATGTTGGAAAAGTTAGAAAAGCTGTCTCAAGCTGTTAAATTTGCTCGTGAAGAAGCTAATAATTCTGAAGTAGAAGAGCAAAGAGTAGGAGAGCGTATTTTTCAATATTTATTTCAATAGAAAACAGGGAGTAGGGAGTAGGGAGTAGGGAGTAGGGGGAAAGAATTGATAATTTATTTGCGATAATTGATTTCCTGTTTTTATTATTGGAGATGTCTAATAATTAGTTGTCAAAATTTATAGTTTGAGTTATTATTAAATTGGAGTACAAATTCAATCTCAAACTTTAATTTAAACCGTACAAATATTATAGTGTCAGTTCGATTCTGACCTTCGTTTGACAAACGAAGTAGCCCAATGGGAAGAGGCGATATTTTGTACAATCTCAAGATTAAGCTATTACTCCAAGCTTAATATTCATCACTGTCGCGAGAACAAATTTCGAGGAAAAATATCATTGATATGCAGGCTCGTATCCTGCTCCTGGCTTCAATTTGTATATAACTTATATGCCGGGATAGCTTAACTGGAAAAGCACGATGATAACAAACTAAAACCGAGAATTAAAAGCGATCGCGTGTCAATTGAGTGATAAAACGAAGCCCTAAGTATGGACAGCACTTAGGGCTTCACCCTTTTTCAATCATAAATCTAGGAGAGAAGCTTTACAGCGGTTTTCATTTCAGTAGACCACAGTAGAGACGTTCCATGGAATGTCCCTACTAGGTTTTGGTTATGAAGATGTGGTTCATCAACTTGAAAAGCGCTGTCAGAAATCTAGGAGAGAAGCTTTAAGAACAGAAAATCTTACATAAGGTAGATATTTCCCCGGCTTTTACACGAGACCATACCAACGGACAAGAAGATAACACATCTCTAGAAAAGGCAGCGTTTGGAGACCAAACCCCTACTGTTTTACCTGGCTTTGTTGCATGAAGGTATATAGCTACCGCACTTGCTTGTACATATGTACTTTATAATGGGTGCAAACTGCTGTAACTATTGGACAATAGATGAATATCACATCAATCTGAGACCTAAAAAGGCTGAAACTTTTACAGGTAAAAGTTTTGAGATTTAATCCGCCAACTCTAACTATTGGACAATAGATGAATATAACATCAATAATCGCGATCGCTCTATGAAAGCAAATCAGTCCACCCTAACTATTGGACAATAGATGAATATAACATCAATAATCGCGAAATAGAGCGATATAGCTGCCGCACTTGCTCCGCGTTTGAGATGGGAACCAAAGCGGAATAGATGTTCTATCGCTACCTTTATGCAACAAAGCCGTTTTAGCTCGAAATTTAGTGATGATGGTGGTGTCTGCTATGACCCCGACCTCTTCTTCCCATGCCAGAAAATTCTCCTGCTTCTGCATGACCGTGACCGTGACGACAACCTCCTCTTTGCTCTGTGGCTAAAATTCCTTCTATTTCTCCTAACAACTGACGTACTTTTTGCCACTCTGGAGCATCTGCGGGTTGAGCATCACATTGTACTTGCCATCTGTACAAAAGTTCATCAAGTTCTTCATCGGTGGGGTTGCCAACAAATTCCCCATTATCCAACTGTCTGCCTATTTCTAATAATTGCTCTTTTAGTGCTACGGGTACGCGAATAGTTTGAGTTTCCCCGTGTCTCCAACCAGCTTTTCTGCCAGCATTCTGGCGCCAACCACCTCTACCTTTACAGTTCATTTTGGACCTCTTAATTTTGTTCGGTACTCTTTTAGTATAGGCAATATTTGATTTTGTGACAATATCTAATTTAATTATTTTACAAAACCTATAGATTTTGTGACGTAATCAGAAAAAGTGGATTATAGCAATGCCTGATGATGGTGAGGTACAGTTAAAAACTAATCTGCCGTTCACGGTTCGGTGTTTGTAACAAACAGAATACTTATGTTACCAATTACTAACAGGCTTCAGTGTCTGTAAAAAATTTTATTATTTTGTACCTTGGTAACTCCAAAACTGCTGTAAATGCTATGGCTTAATTGAGTGATAAAACGAAGCCCTAAGTATGGACAGAACTTAGGGCTTCACTTTTGTTAAAAGCGTTGCTGAAATTTTGGGATAAATATTATAGCGGTTTTCACTTCATGACTTGCATTACTTCTTCCTTGTTCTCCCAGCAATTGACCACTATTGCGACGATAGGAAGGAATCTCAAGAGTTTGGTAGATTGCTTCCTTCCACTCTGTTGCAGTCGCAATGACTTGGATATAGTAATTATCTAGATTTGATATTACCTGGACTTGGCTTTGTTGCATGAAAGTATATAGTTGCTGCACAAGCAAGTGCATATGTACTTCACTTCTGCGCGGAAACTGCTATAACTATTGGACAATAGATGAATCAAACATCAATATAAGACAGAAAAAGGCTGAAACTTTTACCTGTAAAGGTTTTGAGATTTGGTCGGCAAACCCTAACTATTGGACAATAGATGAATAGAACATCAATAATTGCGAAATAGATCGATATAGCAGCCGCATATCAAACGCATTTGATATGTGAACCAAAGCGGAATGGATGTTCTATCCCTACTTTTATGCCACAAAGCCCCTGGACTTTAGAAAAAAATAGGTTAAAAATAAGGTCAAAACATTATACAATAGTGCTTTGACCTTAAATAAACTGTTTTATTGATATATCTAGGTTCCAGGTATTTTTCGCACTGTGAGGTATTTACCTTGCTATTACTAGGTTTGAAGCCATTTTTGAACTCAAAAATCTCAAAGTACCGCGCTTCTTGAGAAATCCTCTCCCTGAAACAGACTTTGTAATCTACTAAGCCTAGAATTCCTGCACAGTTGGACGGATAATGATTTCGTTCACATCCACATCGGCAGGTTGTTCAATCGCATAAGCAATTGCGCGCGCTATAGAATCCGCAGGAATTGCATTATTTTCATAGAGTTCTTTCACAGCAGCAGCGCCACCTTGATCAGATGAACCATGTTTTAACTCAGACTCAATTGCACCGGGTTCAATGGTTGTGGTGCGAATCTTACCCCCTACCTCATGGCGCAAGCCTTCACTAATAGCGCGCACAGCAAATTTTGTGCCGCTATAGACTGTCCCACCGGGGCTGAAGACTTTCACCCCTGCGATAGAGGATATATTGATAAAGTGACCACTTTCCTGTTTTTCAAAGACAGGCAGTGCGGCAGCCACACCATAGAGAACACCTTTGATGTTGATATCAATCATGCGATCCCATTCATCCACTTTTAGTGCATTCATCGGGGCGATAGCCATGATACCCGCATTATTTATCATTACATCAACGCGGCCAAAAGCATCGATAGCCTTTTGTACCAGCGCCTCAACATCACTTCTGATTGTTACATCCGTTACCAGATAGTCTGCTTCGCCACCCACTGCTTTTAAATCATTTACGATTGCTTGAAGCTTATCTTCACGACGAGCGCCGAGAATAATCTTCGCACCCAAACTTGACAAATGCCTTGCTGTCGCCTCACCCAAGCCGCTACTACCACCCGTGATTACAACAACTTTATTTTCAATGTTATTCGTCATATTTTTTCCTTTATTTGATCTATTTTAGAAGAATTCCCATTAGCTCACTCTTTAGTTTACCTGGCAAGTTATTTACACGCAAGTCTCTTAAAAAGTATAGTGAGGTTGGCTTTAACAAAGAACAGATTAGAAATAACTTTTTCCTTGAAAATCATTGGAGAGTTAATGGACACTATTTATTTTCCTATTAACTGGACTTTAGAAAAAAAAAGTACCATTACAAGTTACTCAAAAAGATATTCGCAACTGGTTTACAAATTGTTGTTACTGTACTTCATAACTCTGGGAATTACTATAGAACCCCTGAAGGTATTTATTTTTTTATACATGATGGGGGTGCGGAGTGTGGGAAGTGTGGGAAGGTGGGGGCATTTTTCTACCTTTTTCCCCTCTGAGTATTTCTTAATCTCCTGACTTCTGTA